>JASLRF010000340.1 GCA_030744095.1 Pirellulaceae bacterium
CACCGGTCTTCTTGAAAGATGGCGACCGCGTCACAATCGAAATCGAGGGAATTGGTTCACTGACGAACCCTGTTCAAGACGAATCGTAATGACACGACATAAACGGAGTACACCACCGTCCTCCTGACAGATCCAAAGAACACATTCTCCTGCAACGAAAACCAAAACTGATGAAAATCTCCGCGAACGACTTGATCGAACTAGCACAGAGAATTTTTGCCGCTGCTGGCAGTTCGGAGGCGGAGGCGCTGTGCATTGCACGACATCTGGTCGAAGCCAATTTGGTCGGCCACGATTCGCATGGTGTGATTCGCATCATGACGTACGTCGGGTGGGCGCGCGAGGGTAATGTAGTTGCTAATCAAACGGTCGAGGTGGTGTTGGAGACGGACAACTTGGCGGTGCTGGACGGACGATCCGGTTTCGGGCAGAGCATCGGCGAACAGGCGGTTCAGATGGGAATCGATAAGGCGGCCGGTTCGGGTGTCTCGGTGATCGCTTTGCGCGACTCGGCCCATCTCGGTCGCATCGGCGACTGGCCTCAGATGGCCGTCGATGCCAATCTGCTGTCGTTGCACTTCGTGAACACGTCAGGCAAAGGTATGCTGGTTGCGCCGTTTGGCGGCATCAGTCGACGGTTGTCTGCTTGCCCCATCGCCGCGGGTGTTCCCATCCGCCATGGCGATCCGCTCATCCTGGACATCTCGGGATGCACAGTCGCCGAGGGGAAAATCCGCGTCGCTTTGAACAAAGGCGTCCCCGTTCCCGATGGTTGCATCATCGATGGCCAAGGCAAGCCGACAAATGATCCCAAAGTGTTCTACGGCGACCCAGGCGCGATTCTGCCGTTTGGCGGGCATAAAGGGTATGGCCTGACGATGATCGCTGAAGTGCTGGCCGGAGCGCTGACCGGCGGCGGATGCACGAATCCTAAGAACGACGGGCGGCTGAATAATGGGATGCTCTCGATCTACCTCGATCCCTATCGTTTTCAAGACGAAGCAGTCTTTCAACAAGAGCTAGATCGTTTTGTCGAATTCGTCAAGAGTTCCGAGAGGGTTACACCGGACGGCGAGATTCTGATGCCCGGCGATCCCGAACGCCGCAATAAGCAACGCCGTTTGGCCGAGGGCATCGAGCTGGACGAAACCACCTGGACGCAAATCCAAGAGACGGCACAGTCGCTGGGGGTCGGTAGTTGAGAGCAAGTAGGCCGGAACAAGTGTTGCGTAGTTTAGTAGGTACATGCCACTGCTCCCAACTCCAGTTTTGTTTCACAACGTGTCTACGGGACTCTTGATGGCGATCCCCGGCCGATTCATGACATGAGTATAGATCATGGTTGTGGCGACATCCTTGTGCCCAAGTAATTCCTGCACCGTCCGAATATCCTTACCATCTTCCAACAGGTGTGTTGCGAAACTATGGCGCAAACTGTGGGCCACGACGTGCTTGTCAATCTGCGCACGCTTCGCGGCGCGTTTCAGCGCGGCGGGAAAAACGCTTTCGTGCAGATGATGCCGCCGCAGCTCACCCGTTCGCGGATCACGGGAGAGCTTCGTTGCTGGAAACACATACTGCCACGCGAATTCGCGATCGGCATTTGGGTACTTGCGGGCCAACGCGTATGGTAGCCAAACACGACCGTAACCGGCGGCTATATCCTGTTCATGAAGTTGGCGTGCAATCGCGATCTGACGGCGTAGACCGCCCACCGCGACCTCAGGCAAAACCGTCACGCGGTCCTTCGCACCTTTCCCGTCCCGAACCACGATTTGATGTTGGTCGAACTCCATATCTTTAATTCGCGCGCTGATGCCCTCAAACCGCCGGAGCCCGCCACCATACAGCAATTGCGCGATAAGCAAGTCGCGACCGCCGAGCGCTCCTAACAGACGTGTGATTTCGTTTCGCGACAGCACCACTGGTAACCGCTGTGGTCGCTTTGCCCGCAACGCATCGATGTGACCTGGGTCGCGTTTCAGGACATGGCGAAAGAGAAACAGCAAGGCGTTGAACGCTTGGTTTTGCGTGTTGGCTGTTACGTTACCATCCAAGGCCAGATGAGTTAGAAACTCCTTGATTTCCTGCCCGCCTGCGCCCAGCAGCGTGTCACGATCCTGGATTTGAAAAAACCGCAAGAAACGGTTCGCCCAGCCCACATAGGCTTTTTCGGTAGCATACTTACGATGCATCAAACGCAGTTCTCGCCGCAAATCTTGAATCACTTCAGGCTCGCTCGGATCGATCTGTCCGACCACATCGATCTGTCTCAACGATCCATTCGCGTCGCCCGTCCGGCAATCGCGCTGAGCCATTTCTGCCAGTCGATTGCGAATGTCATCAAGATTGTGCTCGGCCTGGTTCAGCACGCAATTGCGATAGAACTCGATGGCCCGCACTGCCTGTAAGCGCTGCCACGCCTTCCGTCCGTTGGACTTTTGGCACTGCAGAAAGCGAATGACCCGTTCCCGCTCGACCGGAATTGGCTGTCGATAATCTGTGCCGCAGAATTGTCCGTACCACTCGATCCAACGGCTGAACCACGTCCGATCGTTCTTACTCAGTCTTGCCGCCTTCAGAACGACGCCAAATTTCGCTACGCTCATAGTTGACCCCCTTGTTAGATAATGTACGTCTGACTACTGTTTTCTGAGCATCGCATTTTTTACCTGAAAATGCAAGCAATCACTTGACAAGAAATCCCCCCGACTGGTAGGGTACAGCCATCGCGGGGTATAGGAATTATCCCGCGCTGACCGAGGATATCACGTGGTATCCCGCGCTGATCGCGGATAATTCATTAGTTATGCCGTCGAATGCTACATTTCGACTCGCTTGGGCCGCGAATTTCCGTCCAAATGGGAAAACACGCCATGAGTTACTTCGACGACCAGCTGCCGGCAAATCCCGGCGACAGAATTCACTACGTTTTCTGGGCCGCTGAAGGCGGAGGCCTTCACTATTGGCTCGCCGCGACCGAAGAAGACGCAAGAAGGTGCGTAGAAGGTGAGCAAGGTATCGAACCAAGGCGTTTCAATTCGTTCCCAACGGCAGCTTCGGAAATCGCTGAGACGTTACTTACGGAAGCTTGCGGCTATGAGGACGAAGAAGGTGACCTTCTCCCGGACTGGGCGTACGCTCTAGAGATCGAAGAAGGCGAAATGTCGGATGAGCAAATCGAGGAGTTTGAAAGAAAGCAGGCGGAGTACTATTCGGAAGAGAGGCTCGAAAAGATCCGGACGCAACTCGACAAGTTATGAGCAATAGACGCCCCTGCTGGCCGTCAAACGGAGTAACCAGTCGCTGAACCTCCGGGGAGAATGGCCGTCGGGCTTTGGGATGAAAGCAACGTGACTCGGCGCTATTCTCGCCGGGTCCGCTTGGCCGTTATGCCAACTAGGACGAGGAGAAACCCATGGACCCCATCCAGTTTCTGCAACTGTACGGCCAACCCGGCTCTTGGCTTGCTTCTACCTCAGATACGGATTACGTTGTCGTCGGTCCCACGGTCGAGAACATGCTCATGGCAGCTGAGGCGATCCGTCGTGGCAAGACAGTTGGCATCATTAGTGGCTCAGCGACTCATCGAATTGCACCACATCCCGTTCACGATTCTATGGACCATGCCAAGTTTTTCGAGGCGATAAGCACGCCGGTCCCTACCGAACACAGCGATGCCGAATTATGGAGTGACCGGGCAGAGATCCTCTACGACCTAGGGTTGAAACTTGAGTCGCTTGAATGCTGTCTCCGGTCACTGGCAATTGATGCAGCGATCGCATCGCCATGGGTGAATGCAGGCCGCTACTTCATGGATCCGGAAGTTCGTGACCTTTCACTAGCTACTGCTTGCCTGACAAACGCCTTGGAAATCGAGCCGGATGGTACAGTAGCATTGGAGAACCAAGCCGGTGTCTTCTTTGCGCAGGAACGCTTTCAGGATTGCATTCAATATTGCGAACGGACATTAAGTATCGACGCGAAGAGCGTTTTTGCACACTATTATATTTCCTTCGCCATTGTCAAACTTGCCCCCAGTTACGCACCGGCCGAACGGCTTACCTATCTTCGCAAGGCACTTCAGCACGCCAAAAAATGCAGGAAACTTGCGCGTGATCGACCGGACATGCTCGAACGAATCGAACTAGGTATCCGTTGGCTGAAAGATCAGATTTCCGCAGCATAAAAGGAGTGACTGTCGTGTCACGCATGGCATAACCAGTAAGGCTTTGACTTCGCGCAGCCGAAGTTCAAGGCCTTTGTTCAAGAAGCCCGGTTGAAGCTGTGTTGTTGGTGACTATGGGAAACGCTTCTGCGCGGTCACCTTTTGGAGTGTGCTCTTTGGGGGTAGTGTGTCGGATGGTGGTAAGTTGTTGATCACGCTGTTGGTCGCTATTTTCTGATTGAGGCGAGGCGTAACGGGTGTTCGACGACGGCATCGCTGTTTCTGGATTTGAACGACACGTTTGGGGCGCACGTCGTGCGATCGCTTTCCCGCAAGCGTTTTGAAATCGACGATGACAGTGATTGCGTCGGTCATCTGACTATCCACTGTCTAGGTACGCCACGCTGTGTTCGACCAGCACACGGCAGTTAATGTGCAGCACACCGACGATTCTCATCGCGGATCCACACTCGGCACACCGTGGCGGCTCGCGGACTGTGCGTTTCGGCTGTGGCGCGTGACCGCTGGCCAACCAGTAGGTCCAGCCCAGGAACAGCCAGACGAGCCAACGGACATCGTCGAGTCCAAGTCGACTGTTGGAACTCATCCAGCCGACGTAGCGCACCTTCTGAAACCCACGCGGCAAGACATGCTGGACGAATCCTCGCACGAACTCAGGGCCGGTGACAGGGCGTGGTTTCGCTTGCATCGCGCCGGTGGGCGTGTAACGGAATGTCACCGACTTGTCGTCGCAGGCCAGGATTCGTTTGTCGCTAATTGCCACGCGATAGACATACGGTGCGAGGTATTTGAGTACGGACTTGCCGTCGCCAACCGGCTTGATATCGACGACCCACTTGCCTCGCCAGGCCTTCTTGGGGACTTGGTCGTACAGCCCCGCAGCGCGCATGGCGTCAGCGAACTTGGCCTTGTAAACCTTTACGGCGGTTCCGTGATGCAACAAGAAGTTTTCCGGTGTCGCCATCCACTTCGTGCCATCCTCGCTCACTCCGCCGCCGGGAACGACGAAGTGAACATGAGGATGGTACACGGTCGGGTCACGTCCCCACGTGTGGAGCACACCGAAGAAGCCGAGTTGGCAACCTCGCAGCGACCGTGTGCTGCCGGCCACGTCGCGGATCGTGTCGCGCCCGGCGGCGAACAGCCCGTTGTAGCCATCACGCTGGTTGGCGCGTAGCATCATCCGCACCTCCTGGGGAACGGTAAATGTCACCAGGAAGTGATGCACCGGAAGCAACCGAGATGTCTGCTTCTCTAACCAAGCAGCCGCTTTGTCAATCTGACAAGTCGGGCAGTGCCGATTACCGCACGAGCGACCGACCCAGTGTTCTCGCCCGCAGTCGCGGTCGACACATTGGTAGATGACTCCGCCCAACTCACCAGTTCGACACCGTGTGATTGCGCCGATCACTTTGCGGTGTCCGACTGGTACCCGCTCGCCAAACTTCTCGAGATACGCCGGCGCGTGCTGCCTCAGGCAGTCCGCAACCGATGGCATCAGCTAGTCCTTACGCGGAGGCCGCCGAAAAATCTTCTCGATCGCCTTGCGGGCATCGACCTCGGCAATCTCGGTCAAGTGCAGGTAGATCATCGTGGTCTGCAAACTGCTGTGACCAAGATACTGCTGGATGACTTTCAGCGAGACGCCTGCTTCCAACAGATGCGTAGCGTAAGAATGTCTGAGCGTGTGCGTATAGACTTTCTTTCCGAAGTCGAGTTTGTTGGTGATCAACTTCATGGCATCTTGCACGGCCGTGGCGCTCATCGGGGTCTTGGCAGTCGACATACCGGTATGCTTGCGGCCGTCGGCTGGAAACAGAAAACGTTTGTGTCGATGTGTCAACCAGTAGCGACGCAACCAGTACAGCGTGTAGGTCGGCAGGGGAATGTAGCGATCCTTGGCGCCCTTGCCGCGATGAACGTGAACCAGTCCTCTCGCGGCGTCGATGTCACCGACTTGCAAATTCAATCCTTCACTGAGCCGCAAGCCCATCGAGTAGGCAGTCCAGAAGAAGACGGCCATCCGCTGGGTGGTGCAGGCATCGATGATGCTGTGCACTTGCGGGATGGTGATAACTTCTGGAAGCGTTTTGGCGTTGAGGATCTTCAGCTGGTTGAGTGTCGGCCAGTCGCGCCGGCACGTGGTCCGATAAAAGAACTTGAACGCTGAAAGTGTGACGCGGAGCGAACCTTCGGCGTAGTGTTTCTCGTTCTTGAGGTGCAGAAAGTAGCGTCGGAGTTGATCTTCGATGATCTGATCAGGGGAAGTTTGACAGTAGTCAGCGAGTTTACGGATTTCGCGGAGATAGCCGTCATGGGTGCGTTGACTCTTTCCCGTCAGGTGGAGATCATCGCTCATGCGTGTGTAAAGCGAACCGTTAAAGAAGTTGGACTTTGCCATGGGGAGATTCCTTATTGAAGTGAAAGAAACATCAATAAGAAAAGATGCCCGCGCAAAAAGAACTTGCTAAACTAAAGCCCCGCCGCGCAGCGGCTTACTTGAACCATCGGATGAACCCGACGTGGGCTCGCCCTCGCGCGCTGCCGACGCGGTTTCCTTCGTTTGCGTTTTTTTGGCCATTCATCGTTTTCTCGCTTGGCCCGCCCACGCGGGTTATCCGTAACGTTATCTGGCTCAAGTGAATCATGATCTTCACCGTTTCTCAACTGGAGCGTATCGCGGCATGGAAACCCGCTGACGAGCGTCTTGCATGCGACGATCCAATTGAACGACACATCCAACCAGCAGTTTCCGCGTTAACATCGCGGCGTTGGCAATGTCATGTCGTCGATGACGGCAGGCTCAGCACTTACTATTCGATCGCGATTCACCCATCTCCCAAGAGTCCTCCGGAATTACTTTCCCCCCCTTTCACACCATACAAGGGTGATGCCCTTCTGATATATCTATGCCTGAAGTTCCCTGTCGGCGTAATTGGTCCCACATCAATTGTTGACGAACCAAATTTCTTTACCGCCCGACCCCTGGATTTGAATTCGATTATCACTCCCGTCAAACACGTCAGCGCTGCCGTTGATGACGTTTTAGACGTGTTCGATGAATCCATCTATCGTTTTCTCAACGATGTGGAGCTGTCACAACGGCTCCCACCACATGTTGCTCCCAACGAATACTGTCTTTGCGATGAACCGTGGGATCGCGTGTTTCACGTACTCTTTGCAAACACTGATTAATTCAAGACAATTGCAACGAACCAATCGCCACCGAATTTTGTACTCAAAAAAGGCCAGATAACAAAACGCTCAACCCGAGTTGCCGATCACGGGCATTTTGAAATGGATGCTCGCTCGCGGCAACCGGGTCAGCTTGAACGTTCTGTGCAATAGGATTCTCGGATGCCTCGTGTTTACGTCGAAACAACGATCATCGGCTATCTTGCATCCCGCCCGCGCAACGACGTGATATTCCAGGCGCGCCAGGAACTAACTCGAATGTGGCGGGATGCTCGGCGAGAGCAATATGAAATTGTCGTGTCTCAGTTGGTGCTCGACGAGGCCAGCGCCGGCGACGAAGCGGCAGCGGCGGAAAGACTTGCATTCCTCATTGACATTCCGTTATTGGACATCACTGATCCCCGAATTGATCCCATTGCCGACGCCTTGCTCGCCGCTCACCTGCTACCGGCGAAGGCCCGCTCGGATGCCCAACATGTCGCAACCGCAACCGTGCATGGTGTAGAATACCTGATGACCTGGAACTGTAAGCACATCGCGAATGCAGCAATTCTCCCAAACGTATACCGACTGCTCACGGATCTTGGATATTCGCCACCTTTGATCGTGACACCGGAGGAGTTCTCCGAAAATGTCTAGCCGTGTCTACGAAGATCCCATCGTCACTGAAATCCACGCCATCCGCGACAAGATGGTCGCAGACTGCGATGGTGACCACCTGAAACTAATGCAGGAAATCCGCGAGCATCAAAAGAAAACGTGCCGAAGGGTCATATCCGCCCCCGTGGTCGTGCAAAGCACAGAACAATCGGATGAACCGGAGCGATAAACGCCGTATGCGTTTGCTTGCAGGTCTTCTCATCGCCCGGTTATCCCCAGCGTTCTGTCGAAAGTCAGTCGCTCAGCAATTCAAACAAGGAAGGAGGCGATAATGTCTGAAACGCTTTCCGTAACGAGGGATGGCTACGAAAAGTTCGCGCTAGCCTTTCAAGTCGTGCAAATCGCTGATCTCAATGAGACTCTCAAGGAGAACGGAATTACTGACAAGGAGCTACGGCGGGAGATTTGCGCAAGGCATCTGTTCGGGATAGGCAATTTTCTTGATCAATACTGGTTCGAGGCGGAAGGCAACAAGGTTTACCCGATGCTGAGCTTTTCCGAACGCTTCATTGATATTGATACTGATCTGAGTACTTCTGGCACTCACTATATCAAGGATGGGTGCGCTTTCCATGAATCTGCATTTGGCAACGTGGATTACTTCTTCGACGAACTGGACGAAGATGCGGCACGCATTCCGCGCGATGCATACGAGGACGACGACTGAAAGAGACGAAGGTCGTCAATCTGCTGGTTCAAACCGGTTACACAAACAAATTCGACAGAACATGGTGGATGCACGGGAGACCTCGGCGCTGCCCGGCTCGGAGTCGACTTCTTCTCCTCGGTCCTCGTGATCCAGAACGTTCCACCAAACGGCAGCGTGAATAGAGGACCACGAAGAGCACGAAGATATGGAGTTCGACGATCTTTCGAGTCGTGTGATCGGTTGTGCCATCCAAGTCCATCGCGAACTCGGACCGGGCTTGCTCGAATCTAGCTACGAACAGTGCCTGGCACATGAGCTCAAGTTGAACGGTATTGCATTTCAACTCCAACACCCGCAACCAGTCCAGTAAAAAGGGATCCGACTGGACTGTGGCTACCGACTTGATGTACTCGTGGAAAATAGACTCATCGTGGAACTGAAGAGCGTGGACGAGATCAAACGTATCCACGAGGCACAACTGTTGACTTATATGAAACTGGCCGAGGTGAAGATCGGTTTGCTGATGAACTTTAACGTCACCACTCTGAAGGACGGCATCAGACGTTTCGCCCTCTGATGTCTTCGTGCTCTTCGTGTCCTTCGTGGTGGTTTACCGCCTCTGTCGGTGGCTAGATTGTTGGTCTTGAAATATCGCTGAACACGGTATGATGGTCGGAAGTAAAGAAGGCGTACACAATTTGATGCAGCCGAGCGGCGGTCTGCGTCGCAACTAAACTCAAAGCCGGTATCCGCCGCCGGCTGATCAATGACTTTATCGAGCTCAGCCCTCCTGAAGGTCAAGGAAACGCGAAACTCGGAAACTATCCAAATGCAATTGACGGACAAGATAGCAAAGCACCTCAGAGACATCCACTTCGGCGGAAACTGGACTGCGTCAAACCTAAAAGACAAGCTGGC
>JASLRF010000341.1 GCA_030744095.1 Pirellulaceae bacterium
AATACGCTTCCGCAGAGTGCGTCGAGACATTCAATCGTACCAAGGTCGCAACGCAAGTCTCGAGCCAGTTGCGATTGGCGAACTGCGAGGTCGTCAGCATCAGTGGGATATTCTCGCCCGCCAGGAACGACCCGGTCGCGCGTCGAAGCCACACGACTGCGACCCAGTTTCTCGAACACCGTATTGGCAACTTGTTCACCTAGTTGCCGCGACGTGGTCAGCTTGCCACCGATAAGTGTCAGCACCGGAATGTCGCCTTCGGTCAGTTCGACATGATGGTCGCGGCTTACCGCACCGGGTGAAAGACTCTCGGCAAACGGAAGTGGCCTCACTCCGCTGTAGTGACAGACGATGTCCTGAGGCGTCAGTTGCACGCTCGGAAAAACATCGCGAACCAGCTCGAACAGGTATTCCAACTCCTCCGGTGTGGCGATAGCTTGATGCGGATCGTCGGGAAATGGCTTGTCCGTCGTGCCAATCAAGACATGCTCTCCAAAGGGTAGCACGAACACGAATCGGCCTTCCAACGTTTCCGCGTACACCGCCTGCCCGCCAAGCGCATCACGCAACGCGTCGGATGTGATCAGAAAGTGACTTCCCTTGGTCCCGCCAAACAGTCGCCGCGATGGCACACCGAGCTGGTCCAAGGTGGCGTCGCCCCAAGCACCCGTCGCGTTGACAATCATCGGCGGTTCAATCGAAATGGGTAACGGTTCGGCCTCTTCGCGGTCAACCGCTGCGACAAGATCCTCGGGCGGTCCAGTCATTTCGTTCATCCGGCGCAGATCGACAACCTGGACAGTGGAGCCATTCCTGCGAACGTCATGATGCGTCAAAACTCGAAAATCCAGACCCTGTTTTGCAGATATCTCCCGAGCATCGCGCAATAGCGCCAATGTGTACCGCTCTGGGAATTGCATTTGTGCGTCGGCGTAGCGGCAGACCCAATGGTACGCGTCCGCCACCTGGGGTTCGACATCACCGTGGCGGCTCGATACCGAATGCGCGGGCAACGGCGACCGTCGGGAAAACCAGTCGTACAGTTGCAAGCCCGTTCGGGTGAGCCACAAGCCACGCGGTGTGCTGTGCGTCGCGGACATTCCCATGAGCCTCATGATCGCCGCCGTCCACCCGCCGCTGCGACAGCGAATCGGTACGGCGAACGTCAAGGGTTTCACAAACTGCGGAGCCAGCCGTAGCAGTCGATCCCGCTCGATCAGCGCTTCGCGCACCAAGCGGAATTCGCCGTATTCCAGGTACCGCAGTCCACCATGAATCAGCCGAGAAGACTTGGACGTCGCACCACAAGCAATGTCGCCTCGTTCGACGATCCAACAGGAAACTCGATTCAACGCCAATTCGCGGGCCAACGAGGCACCATTAATGCCCGCTCCCAAGATGAGCACAGGTTGGCTGTTCAACGGAAACCTCGGGCCGCGGGGGAATCGCCAAACGATGTAGCCGCGTCTGGTCGATCAGTTATCAATCCATCCACGTTTAACGCCATGCAATGCAGGTCGGCGGCGGCGTTGAGTGTATTGAAAAGGAGAATCCGCTCGATCGTATCATCCGTTTTCGATCACGTCATCGCAATCTCGACCAGACGCGACAACACTTCCATGACCTTTCCATCCGAGGCAGTCTCCTTAATCTTGGCGACCATGCGGTCCCCATTGGGACACTCAATATAGACCCAGGCAATCGTCTTGCCCCGACCGACCACGTCCGGACGAAACGGGTCTTCCACATCGATTCCTTCGACTAGAAGTGCGTCAAGCTGTGTTTCAACAACGAATGCGCGTCGATGGGGGACACGACTTTCAGTCATGCTGGACCAGATCTCAGCCACGCGATCAAACGTCATAGAGTTTTCTTATCCCGAAGTGCGAGGATTACGAAGCAACAGAATAGTGTAACAATCAAATGAAGTTGCGTAAGCGGGGTCTTCGTCACCATGAGAATATCTGCTGACATCGCATCGTTGTATGCGCATAGGAGGCGCAGCCGAGCAACTTCCGTTGTAAACTATGAACTATAGCAGCCTGAAATCTCACAGATCCGGCTACCAAAATCCTTCAGGGCATCGCACGCAATGCAGATGTTTCGGGGACAGACTGACCACCGATTCATTTCTTCTTCCTATTTCGCTTCTTCTTGTTAGCAGGCGGCGTGTAGTTTGGATCGAGATACTGTAAGCGTCGCTTGACATCAGAAAACGCCGAACCACTCCGCGTCAGGTTGCGACTGGTAATATCAAACGCATACCCGGGCTTTCCATCGCGAAGCAGGACGAGCGAATTCAAAATCAAATTGGTCTCGACACCTGACTCGCTCTGAGCGAGCACTCCCAAGATGACTGGACGAGGATCCGCTGCCTGAGTCAGACCAAGGAATTCCGCGGCGCGTGTTCGCACCAGTAGATTGGAATCGTTTTGGGCAAGCCGCTTGGCTGGGGTAACAAATAAGCTTGCCTGTCCTGCGAAACGACTGCACGCGATCAATCCCCAATAGCGATGCCACGGGTCGTCCGCTCCCAATGCCAGTTCGATACCCGAGCGTGCTTCGGCAAACGGTTTCAAACAGAGATCGGCCACATCAACTAGCTGCGCGATCTCGCCTTGGTGCAATTGGCCGAATTCGATCGGATTCTGGAACGCCTGATCAACGAGGTAGTTCTCCGGATAGAGGCTCAAATCCGGCAACGACTTGACGCGTGCGGCCAATCGTTCACGCAGATCGGTTAACACGGACAGATAATTTGGATCGGAAGCCAGATTCTTGGTCTCGTGCGGATCGGCCTCGATATCATAGAGTGCTTCTGGAGCGCGGCTTTCGAAGAACTGTCGCTGAATAGCATTCAACTTTCCGGCGTGGTAGAGATCACGCCATTCCGCATACGCCAACATCTTGTACCGGTAGTTGTTTTGTAGACCGTCGAAGTTAAAGGGTTGGTAGTTTCGGATGTACTCGTACCGCCCCTTGCGCAGCGTGCGAACCAGATCAAACTTCTCGTCGAATCGGTCCGCGTAACCGAACGCTTCGTCACGCTTGTCGACATCTGATGCCTTCAGGCCATCGCCAAGGAACGGTTGACCATCGACGCCGCTTGGCACCTCCAATCCGGCCAGATGCAATAGAGTTGGCCCGAAGTCGATGAAGCTGACAAAGCCTTTGACACGCGAGCCGAGCTGGCGATCGACCAAGTGCTTCCACTTTTCGGGCACGCGCACGACTAGCGGTACATGCAGGCCACTTTCATATGCGTATCCTTTACCGCGTGGCAGCACACCACCGTGGTCGCCGAAGTAGAACACAAACGTGTCTTCCAATAGCCCATCCTGCGCCAACTGATCGACGACCTTTCCAATTTGGGCATCGACGGCACCAATGCGATCATGGTAACGGGCGTAGGTGTAGCGAAACACGGGAGTGTCCGGATGATAGGGGGCGACAAAGACCGTCGCGGGGTCAGTCTTCGTCGCCTCATTCTCCATGACTTGGCGAGAGAAATGCAACGAGCTCTCGTGAGTTGTCGTGAAACTCTGCTTGTGAAAGAACGGCTGGTCAGATCCGCGTTTCCGCCAACTCGCAGTTCGCGATGACTCGTCCCACACGCCTTCCCCTTCTATCG
>JASLRF010000342.1 GCA_030744095.1 Pirellulaceae bacterium
CACCGTGAACCGGACCATATTTCCGCACGGCCTGGATAAAGTAATTGCTGCAACTTGGGGTGAAACGACAATTGCGACCCAGAAACGGACTCAGGAAGATCTGGTACAGGCGGACACAGCCGATCATCGTCCAGCCGGGCAGACCCACAAGGCTGGCCCACAGAAACCTCATGACTTTTCCTTTTTTGCCAGGCGGGCCAGGCGCCGGCAGAGCTGTGGCAACGATGCTTCAATGGCTGCGAGATTCGCGACGGCACCTTTCCGCGGCCGAACAACAAAGTCCATGCCGCGGGGGATCTCTGCCTGTGACATGCGAAATGCTTCGCGGATCAGTCGCTTCCACCGATTCCGTAGGACGGCGTTGCCGACTCTCCTGGAAACAGAAAGTCCCAGCCTGGCATGTTCCAGCCCGTTGGGGCTTCCCCGCAGCACCAATGTGTCGTCGGCGGCATATGCCTGCTGGCGATGCGCCCGATCGAAATCCGCTTGCTTTCGCACACGGGATGATTTTGGGAAAGCCAATGAACTGTCCGGTTCATTGTCGCTATCGACGTGGTCGTTCATGGTAGCACCCGCTCACTCGTCGTCGCTGACGTCATCAATATCGATCAACGGTTTCTTGGCCCAATCGTCATCCCGCGAGAGCGGATTGATGGAAGGCGAACGATCGGATGATTGTTGCACATATCGCCGGACCATCCGCGCGCTGGCACTGACCAGAAGAATCATGACGATCCCCAACACCACAATGGTGGCAAGGGCGGCAAAGACCACTTGTCGCTGCTGCGGGGTCATTTGTTGTAACGGCGTTTTTCCTTCTTCCGCCCATAATAAGAGATCATAGAAGATCACGGGATCGACCTCGTTCACCAGGTAATGTCTTTTCGAGGTGTCAGCTGTTGCGCGGCTTCAATCTGCTTCACGTATTCTTTGGTTGTCTCATCGATTTCTTGCGGCAACACAATTTGAATCTCAACGTACAAGTCGCCGCTGCCGGTCTTTGTCTTGACGCCATGGCCCTTGATGCGGAGCCTTTTTCCGCTGGACGTGGCTGGAGGCACGGTCAACGTGATTTCGCCTTGAGGCGTGGGGAGATCGATTCTTGCTCCAAACGTCGCTTCGCCTAACGTGACTGGGAGATCGATTTCCAGGTCATCACCACGACGTTGATAGTGAGCGTGCGGCGCGGCGTTGATCTTGATTAAGAGGTCGCCAGCTGGTCCGCCTGTTTGGCTGGCGTTGCCTTGGCCCCGTAAGCGAATCGTCTTTCCAGACTCGATTCCCACCGGAATCTTGACCGTAATGGTCTCGACTTTGCCCGTTGGTCGTTTGACCGAAAGCTGTGCTTCACCGCCAAGGATGGCCGACTGAAAAGGGACCGTCAGCGTGTGCTGCACATGCGTGCCACGTGTCGCGCGGGGCCGCGGTCGTCGGCGCGGGCCGGCCCCGCCACCGGCGAATTGGCCGAAGATGTCAGCAAATGGACTCTCGCCGCCGCCGGCACGGCCACCGAATAGCTGTTCAAAATCAACCTGGTTGAACGAGGCGCCTCCGGCCCCACCGCCGCCGCGAGGATCACCGGCCCCCATCGTTTCGAAGGAACTACCGTAGCGATCGTACAGCTCTCGCTTCTCGGCGTCGTTCAGAACTTCGTAGGCCTTCTGAATTTCCTGGAATTTCTTCTTGGCAGTTGCATCGTCGGGGTTCACGTCTGGGTGGTATTTTCGCGCTAGGCGTCGATAGGCCTTCTGAATGTCGTCTGCCGATGCATCGCGGCTGACGCCCAGACTGTTGTAGTAGTCCTCAGACATAAGCTGTTCTAGGTCGTACTCCAAGGGAGGTTTGTTCAAAAAATCAATGTTCAATATGCCGCCATGAGCGGTGGTTGTGAGATATCGGAAGTAACCTAGAACCACCCGATTTCTCGCCAACGCGGCTCCAGGATCCTGTACATCCCAGTCCTCGAAGGGCCGGATTCCAGTGATCGAGCCGACGAAAGGCCACGCCCAACGCATAAGACGCCACGCACCAAGACATTCTAGGGCGGAGAGGGGCGCAGCATCAAGCGTTGGATTGGGGGTCGCTTTTCCAGATTCGTGCCGCGATAAAGGTTAGACTCTAACGAGGCAAGAGCCACGAACCGATCCGAGCCACCGCTCGATCTAGTAAACCCGCTCCCCGACCAACCTGCCGTCGGTGCCCGTCGCTAAGAATTGACTCAAATACAACAAGTTTCCGTCCACAAGAAGACTGAGGGAAAACGTTCAAAACCAGATTCCCCGGGAGGCGAGGTCGATGCGATCAAAGTATGGTTACGTCACAGTTCTTATGCTCATTATCTGGGCCGTTACCAGCGCCGAACCGGCCAATGCAGCAGGTGAAGGGAAGGTCAAGGTATCGGTCGTCGACGCAGAATCTGGAGAACCGATTCCGGTTCGTATGCACTTGAAGAATTCGCAGGGTAAGCCTGTTATTCCACGCGGTACAGTCTCCTGGAAGGACCACTTTATCGTTGATGGAGAAATTACCCTGAAGCTGCGACCAGACGATTACACGTTCCAAGTTGAACGAGGGCCGGAATACAAGATTCGGCACGGGAACTTCCACATCGAGCGGCGTGCCGAAGATCATCATGAAATCGCGATGCATCGGTTCGTGGATTTGAGCAGAGAAGGCTGGTGGTCCGGCGAACTGCACGTCCATCGTCCACCCAAGGACGTCGAATTGCTCATGCGGGCAGAGGATCTTCATGTGGCACCCGTCATCACCTGGTGGAACGAAAGAAACATCTGGGCGAACCAAACGCCGCCCGCTTCGCTGATGAAACGTTTCGATGACAATCGACTTTATCACCTGATGGCGGGCGAAGACGAACGCGAGGGTGGCGCGTTGCTGTACTTCAATCTGCACAGGCCGTTGCCAATCACCGGTTCGTCGCGAGAATACCCGTCGCCCGTCAAGTTCCTGGACATGGCCAGGGAATCCGCCGATGTGCATATCGACATCGAAAAGCCTTTCTGGTGGGACATGCCGGTGTGGGTGGCGACGGGAAAAGTCGATTCGATCGGTATTGCCCACAACCACATGCAACGCGATGGGGTGCTTGGCACCGAAGCGTGGGGCCGGCCGCGAGACACGTCGAAATACATGGGTGCCCACGGGAACGGCCAGTGGACGCAGGACATTTACTACCACTTGCTCAACTGCGGGCTGAGGATTCCACCATCGGCCGGCAGCGCATCGGGTGTATTACCCAACCCCGTAGGCTACAACCGCGCGTATGTGCATTGTGGCGAAGAACTGACGTACAACCGCTGGTGGGAGGGCTTGCGGGCCGGTCGCGTTGTGGTGACCAACGGGCCACTGCTGCGGCCGTTGGTCAATGGCGAATTGCCGGGGCATGTGTTTCGCGGGCAGGGGAGCGTGGTCGAACTGGATGTCGCGCTGAAATTGTCATTACGAGACAAGGTGGACTACCTGGAGATCGTCAAGAATGGTCGAGTCATTCACCAGGTTAGGCTTCAAGACTACGCGCAAGCCGGCGGGCATCTTCCCAAAGTGGTGTTTCAATCCAGCGGTTGGATGCTGGTTCGAGCCATCGCCAGGAATCCAGACACCTTCCGGTTCGCCTCGACGGGTCCCTACTACGTGGAAATCGACGACAAGCCAATGGTCAGCAAAGGATCCGCACAGTTCTTTCTGGACTGGGTTCACGAGCGAGCTCGCCGGATCAAGCTGGATGATCCTGAGCAAAGAAAGGAAGTCATGGTACCGCACCGCGTGGCACGCGATTTTTGGCAGGCGAAAGTCGACGCGGCCAACGCAGATTAGCCGGCCAATCGCCGACGGCGTCCCTACCGGATTTCACATGAAGCCGATATATTTTTGAGATGAACTCGCCGC
>JASLRF010000343.1 GCA_030744095.1 Pirellulaceae bacterium
GGAAGGGGATACACCGACCGTTCGATCCAGTAGGACGCTGGCCGCCGCATTACGGTCGCCCATCCGCTGACACGCTTTTCGCAAAGCCTCCTTCATTGGCTTCGCAGATTCGGAGGACCCCATGGCCAGCATTTTGTCGACCAGCGGTGGAAAGTCCTTGAGTCCGACGGTCATACCCAGGCCATCAATGGCCGAGTCGCGTAGTTCCTGATCGTCTGACGAAACGAACGTCAGCAACAACGGAATGACACTGGTAATCCCACGACGACCCACAACATCGACCAGAACCAGACGCTCACGACCATCGCTTTGTTCCAACTGTTGGGACAATGAAGCATCCACATCATCACCGCCGATGATCGCCAGACTGTCGCGAGCGGTGGTTGCCAAAGTTGCATCAACGGACACAGCTGCCTTCAGCAGGATAGGCACGACCGAAACATCGCCCAGCGAGCCTAGCACTCCGATGGCGGCGACCTGCATGTCGGCATCGCTTGATTCGGACGCCTTGATCACCGCTTCGAGCGCCGACGCATCACTGCGCTCGCCCAGTACGTGTAACAGCAAGATTTGGC
The DNA here is from genome assembly GCA_030744095.1 of Pirellulaceae bacterium. The sequence continues at coordinate 576 of JASLRF010000343.1, forward strand.
GGTCGACTGGCAGTGAATCGAGTTGCCTTACCAATTGCCCCGTCGTTTTCGCGTCGGTCAGATTGTGAGCGAGCTCCAATCCGATGCGAAACAGATCGTGATCCTCGTTGGCGAGATAGGAACTCATCAGCTCGTTGACATTCTGCGAACGCGCCCGGATCTGGCCAAAGCGTGACGCCACGTTCAGATGCTTTGGCAATTCAGCCTCGCGCAAAGCCGCAAAGACATTCGCCGCATCCTCATTCTTCTTTTGCCTGAGCAAATTGTCAGCGGCTGTCAGGCAAGCATCCGCAGCTGTTACCCGCAGCGACGGCTTGCCATTTAGCGCTTTTTGAATCCCGACGATTGCCTTGGGAGTAGCGAGCACACCGAGCGCCGAAAGGGCTGCTCCTGCGACCTCATCGTCATCTCCAGCCGACGCTCTCAGCAATGCATCGACTGCCTGAGTGTCTCTTCGAACGCCGACAGAATTGATCACGCCTACGAGTTGTCTGCCCTTCAATTCACCCAGCGCTTCGCGAAACGCCTGGTCAACTTCCTCGCTGGGATTTGATTCCAGACCAAAGCGAGCGTAGTGTGACAGGTTTTTGTCGGCCAGTAACTCAGCCAGCGCAGGCACCGATTTGTACGTACCGATAATAGCCAGTCGTTGGCAGGCTTTCGCTTTGTCAAACAATTCCGCGTCAGACTTCAAGACGGCCAACAGTTGAGACTCGTCGCCCTCGGCTGGAAGCGGTTGTTGACCTATTGCTGCAAGCGGAAGAATCAGAGTCGCGATCAGTACAGCGACGCTGCAAAGGGAGCGAGAGTTGAACATGATTGAGTTGTTTCCGGGAATGATCTGTGGAGCCATTGAAGAGTCAATATGCAAATGCGAGGACTGCTGGGTAACGTGCAAATCAAACGTGCCACGGTTGACGCATGGCGCGTGAACGCATGCGGTTGGCCTCGTCGTCGTCCGCGAATTCTTCCTTGACTGGATCGAAGGTCAATGTGCGACCCAACTGCCACGCGATGTAGGCCGCGTGACATACAACGTGGGACTGCGCCACAACCGCCGCGTTCGCATTTGTTTTAGCACGCGTCTTCACGCAGTCGAGGAAGTTGCGGATGTGGGTTGTCGGGTCCGTCCCGGCGCGGTGGAAGACCGATTGCTGAGTACGAAGCGATTCCGGTTCAAGAATGAAGTTCCCCGAATCACCGGTTTCGATCCAGCCATCATCGCCTTCATAGCGCACACTGCACGTGCCCATGCCCATCCAACCTTCGCTGCGCATGACCAGTTTTAATCCGTCGGCGTAATAGCATTCCACTCCGTCGGCATTGGGAACGTACTTGACCGGTGCGGTGTCGTCTCTACCCGCAGCCCACTGGCACAGGTCAACTGTATGCGAACCCCATTCGAGAATTCCTCCGCCATGAAAATCGAAATGTCCCCGCCAACGACCGCGGACGTACTGCGAGTTATAGGGTCGCCATGGACACGGACCTAGCCAACGGTCCCAGTCACAGACGTCGCTGGCGGGCTCCGGTTCGGCTGGCAGCCAGTGATGGCTGGTACCCGGCGGTCGTGTGTTGGCGTGAATGGTATGCAGCTTGCCAAGTCTACCGTCGCGGACAAGGTTCTTGGCAAATTCAAAATTACCAATCGTGCGTCTTTGCGTTCCCGCCTGGTAAACACGGTTGTACTTGCGATACGCGTCCGCCAAGGCACGGCTTTCGGAAATGGTCAGCGAACATGGCTTTTCGCAATAGACATCTTTCCCAGCTTTGGCTGCCAAAATGGAGGCCATTGTGTGCCATCGATCACCGGTCGCGATCAGGAGCGAATCGACGTCTTCTCTTGCGAGAATGTCATACATGTCCTGATACACTTTGCAGTCTTTATTCTTGTACGCACCATCGACAAGGGTCTTGACCGCGTCACGCCGCGATTGCTGCAAATCGGCAATTGCAACAAATTGCACGTCGGGGTTAGCGAGAAAGCATTTCAGGTCGGTTGTCCCGCGCGGTCCGATACCCAGCCCGCCCAGCACAATCCGCTCGCTGGGCGCAACCGCGCCGCCGAGTCCCAGAGCCGACGCGGGCACAATGCATGGAATAGCCAGTGCGGAGCTCGCGGCGGATGCTGTTTTGAGCCACTTACGGCGATTCATTCGATTCTCATTTTTGATCATGTTTCTTCCTCACACCAGACTGAGTTGTCGTCTAACAAACATACCGGAAGGCAACAGCGCTGAGAGTAGTTTCATATGTTCGGTGATGATTGACTTGCAGAAAGGTGAGTTCTGGAGACTAATTTTGCGTTAGTTTAGTTGACTTCATCCAAATCAATGGTCCCCACATCGTCGTCAAAGGTGAAGCTCGTCTTATGCCACTTCCCGGCTTTGGCGTCGTGCGTGTTGGTCGTGACCTTCGCTTTCTTTTTCATAGATCCGGGGATGCCTTCGTCAGTCACGGACCTACTCATACTGCGGAATCTTCGCATCTTTCTCGATGCGTTGATTCTGCCAGTAGACGAAGCCATCCTCTCTAAGTTCGACCAGACGCGCGTTGCTGCCGGGTGCGGGCCTGGCTGGGTTTTTCGGCAAGTGGGCAGCCAGGGATTTCTTGAGCGCTGTATGCTCAGGCTGGCCGGCGAGGTTCGTGTATTCATGCGGGTCGGCCTGCATGTCGTAGAGTTCCCAT
>JASLRF010000344.1 GCA_030744095.1 Pirellulaceae bacterium
AACGCCGGCAGTTCCAACGCGCCAGCCCGGCCCACTATTTGTGTGACGTCGTCGACTTGTGGTGAACTGAGGTTTGCCGCGCCGATACATCTCGCGGCGGCGAGTTGCCGCAGCGGGGGGACGTTCGACCCCAGTTGATCAGTCAACAGCCTAAAATGATCTGCAGCCAACGGTTCGCCACGGTGCGAAAGAACATCGAGCGCGGCGATCCGCAAATCGATCGGTCGCGTACCATCGGCGGCAATCCGTTGAAGTTGCTGTCCGACATCTTCCAACCCTGTCGCGGCGATGGTCTTCACCGCCTGTTCGACCAACAACGGGTCACCCAATGTCAAGGCCGCGCGGACTTGCGTCCCCCAAGCTGTTGGCAATTCGGCCAATCCAGTCTGCGCGATGACTTCCAAAACTTGCCGTTTTCGCGAGGCTGGTGTCGCTTCGTCTGCCAGCGATTTTGCGATAAGCTGCTGAATCGCCGGGTTTTGCTCGAACGCCAACAGCGAGCCGCTCAACACGGATTGTTCGGCAGACGACAGATCGACAGTTCCCAACATTCGACCCGCGACCTGCACGATCTCGTCTCCCCATGTCGGATGCCGAGCGACGATTTCAAGCGATGTGTTTCGCAGCTCCAGATCGTCTGTCTCCATGAGCCCGGCCACCATTTCGCGAGTCAGCGGTTGGCTGTCCATCTGATCCAGTGCGATCAACGCCGCGCGCCGAACACGCGGGTTGTCGCTGGCAAGCGCTTTGGCTGTTGCGTCGGCGCGACCGATTTCGATCAAGGCAAAAATCAATGCGTGCTCTTCGACACGGTTCACCTGGCCGCGGAGCGCATCGAGCAACGGGTTGACAGCAGAGGCTGAACCGATGCGACCGAGCGCTGTAGCTGCCTCGCGGCGAATGGCGGGATCGTCGTCTATCAATAACGCGCACAGCGCCGGCACTGCCGCTTGATCACGGAGGATTCCCAAGGCGGTCGTGGCGGCCAGGCGGATCGAAGATCCGTCACACGCAAGTTGTTCGCGCAAGACCAGGCGAGCCCGTTCGTTGGCAATGCGCCCCAGTCCCCAGACAGGTAACACCTGTAGTTCGTCATGCAGTTTGCGGTCGTCGGCAGACGCCAGTGACGCACTCAACACGTCAACGCTCGCACTGCCGCGGCGCACGAACTCTCTCAAGGCACGATCGCGCACCGCCCAGCGTCGATCCTGAATCAGGCTCGAAAGTTGCGCCATCGTCTGCGTACGCCACACAATGTCGGCGCCGCGTGGATTCTTGTCTGCAAGGCCTTTCCGCCGAACCCGGTAGATCGCGCCCAAGACATTCGGTTTAGCGATCTGCGAGGTGGGACAGCCGATGCGGAACCAACCGCCAGTATCAATTACCAACAGGCTGCCGTCAGCGTCTTCCAAAACGTCAGTGGGGTGAAAGTCGCCAAATGTGGATGTCAAGAAATCTTCAGCTTCGGCGTAAAACGTCGAACCATCACGTTGGAGGTGCACGCGTTTCACTTTATGTGTGTTGAATTCGGTCACGAACAGGTTGCCGTGAAACGACTCTCCCAGCTGCGTGCCGCGATAACGGGTCATGCCTGAAACAGCGACGTGCCCAAAATTGTGCACCGGTGGCAACAGGTCACCTGTACGGCGAAACTCGTCAACGACCTTGGGCTGATCGTGACGCGGGTAAACGCCACCGTGCATCCAATGCACCAGGCAATCACCACGTTGACGAAACATGATATTGACGGTGCCGAGCATTTCGCCGGTCGGTAGAAAGTCGATTTCGACGGGATTATCCATTCCGCCGCCGCAGTGGATCTGAACGTCGCTGCCATCGGATTTGCACGAAAATATTCGCGCCGCCTTTCCGGCGCTGGTGACTTGATCTTGTTCGTCGCGAAACTCGTGGCCATGGCGGCCTTCACACCAGTAGATCCGACCACAAGGTCCAAGAAAACAGCCATGAACATCCGCGCCGTTGCCAGAATAGCCAAAGTCCGAGACGATCTTGCTCCGCAGATCCGCGACGCCGTCGTAGTCCGTGTCTTCGAATCGCCAAATGGCACCGGACGAAGCCACCAACAGCGCACCCTCGTGCCACAGCGCGCCCATGGGAAACGTCATCTTGTCTGCAAAGATGGTGCTCTTGTCGAACACTCCATCGTGGTCTGTGTCCTCCAGCATCCGTACAAAGTTGGGCAGTTGTTCTTCCAGATCCGGGCGGCGCAGGTTCTCCCCGGCGGCTTCGGCAACAAACAGTCGACCACGATCGTCAAATCCGGCCAT
>JASLRF010000345.1 GCA_030744095.1 Pirellulaceae bacterium
TATCGAGTCTTCAGGCGGCGTTTCTTCGAACACACCATCCGTCTGAGGCGAAACGGCGACATCGACGGTCAACAGTTCGACCGTGAGTAGCGGTTCGATGGCGACCGATTCATCATCATGGGGCCCTGTAACGTGCGCGGGGTCTGTCGCCTCCGGCACGCTCTTCGATTCCTCTTGATTCGTTTCGTCGGCGTCGGACTGCCCTGCATCGACAGCGGCATCGCCGACGGTGCCATCCGGATTTTCGTCCGCAGTCTTTGCTTCCGTGTTATCTTGGTTCGCTTGCGTGGCATCTTGCGTTCGTTGCAGATGAGTTTCAAACGACTGATCAACGTCCGGCTTCGGCGCATCCCGCACTGGCTCCAACAACTCTGGAGGCGTGGTGGGTGTTGCTCCGTCCAAAAACGAAGGGAACATAATTGGCATCCTTGCTTTTCTTGCTCTACCGTTGTCCGGCGTGACCGTTTCGACCGTCACACCACCCCATATCAATCAAATCTCATGAGATTCCGTCGCGTCTCGCGAAATAATCCAACGTCTGGTTCGCCTTTGCGAATCTGCCGAAGGATCTCGTGCAACCGCATGGTATTCTCGGTGCGAAACTCCTCAATGATCCGTTTTCGATTGTTGACCGGCATGCCCTTAAAGACCGTGACAACAAACTGCTGGGCGTCCTCTCGGCCCAACGATTGATCATCCAAGAGTTTCAAAATCTGAGTCTTTGCGAGCTTTGGGCTCAACGACTCAAGCTGTCGTTGCACGTCCTTGACTGCCTGGTCTGTGGCACCCTGTCGCAATTGTTCGAGGTTCCAGTCAAATTCGTCCTTGAGTTTTTTGTACTCTTCCCATTGCTGAGTGAACTTGGCGCTGATTTCAAGGATGTCGATCAGCCCTTTGTCGATAGCAATCTCGCGCATACTCAAGTCCAACGCGACGACCTGTCGCATGTCTTCGACCTCTCGTCGTGCGACATAAACAGTAGGCGTGATCGCGATTGCGCGCCCTTGTCGACGGTGCATCGTGAACATGTCAACATCGTGAGCCACGGCCATCATCTGGAACACCGTGTCTTCCGTGAGATTTCCTTTCGCCCAGACCACACACAAAGCCACGGCCTCTGCGAGAACTGTCAGGACACTCAGGTAGATCAACGCAGAAAATGTAACCTTCAGGATCTTCATGGCTTCTCCCCACCGGAGAGTTCTCCGATTTCCATGAACATTCGGTGCAGCATTTCCTGCTCTTCATCGGTCTTGAGTTCCGCCCAGATCTTCTTGCGTTTACCCTCCGGCATCGCCTTGACGATGGTAACGACATCGCTTACCACATCGTCGCCTTCATCCAAGCCTTCGTCCTCGAGTGTTCGCAGGAGGATATCTTTGGCCTGCCTCGGTGAAAGAGCCTCAAGCGTTCGCTGGACGTCTCCGAGCGAGGCGATGACAGCCTGTCGCTCCAGATTGTCGAGGTAAGCGCGGAAGTTGTTACGGACCAGTGCGCGTCGGTCTCGTTCAGACTTGAGTTCCTTCTCCAGGCTGCGAATAGTGTCTGATTCCTGCTTCATTGCGACTTTTCGATCGATCAAGATCGAATTGGCGTTAACCCGCTTGGCCAATAACTGATCATGCGTCAGATCTTCGTCACTGGCGTGAGTGCCTGGCTCGGTTTCTTTCTCTGTCGGCAGGTCGGAGATGTCGAGTCCGTAGATGATCGCGGCGTAACGAATGACTTTGTCTTGGGACAACTTATCTTCTGACCACATCATGACGCCTCCACCAACCTGGACAGTCACCGTCGCCAGGCAGCAGTATCCGAATGCAAGCGGCGCCGCACTCATAATTAGTCGTATGATGTTCATTCCGGGCCTCGCCGATGGCTGAGGGCAACTTCGTCTAGCGTTTTGACCTCGCGCCGTAATTCGTCAGTCCGATGTGTTTCCAATTGTCGATCGCGTAGCTTTTCCAAGACGCGAACCTGGCGATCCGCCTCAACCAACGCCAACCGCCGTTTTTCAATCTCTTCGATCAACCGCGATTTCCGCTGCGTCAACACCCGCGCCTTGGCTCGCAAGACTTGCTCGAAGCGTTGGATTGCGACCAGGCGATCCACATCGACGCGCCCAGGCGAAGCGGCGGCCAGACATCGTTTTCTCATTTCGCTGATTTCCAAGGTGACTAGATCCGCTTGCCTGGCGAGTATCCCATCTGCACGATACGTTTCCGCCAGTTCTGCGCGTCGCTGCTGACGATCCGCCTGGCGGAGTTTCATTAACGTTTCCAATCGAAACTTGAATTGACTCATGGTTCACTACGGCGACGCCTTGGCGTTTGTTGGATTTTCGTAGTCCGGCTGGCGATTCACCTCGGCTGGCTCGGTAAATGTTTGCGCCGCTGGCGATGTCCGGGCGGCGTGGCAAAGCGCAGCCAGTCGCAGTAACGCTTCACGTGAGTCTTCTAGCGACGACGCCTCGTTGATGGCCTGCCGCAAGAAACCATTGAGTTCGTCTTGCATTGCGATGGCCGTGTCGACCAGCGCGTCTGCGCCAGCGCGATATGCGCCGATGGAGATCAGATCTCGATGTTCCTGATAGGCTGCCATCACTTCGCGGATCGTCATCACAGCCTGGAGATGCTCTTCATCCACGACGATGGGCATGAGGCGGCTGATACTCTGCAACACATCGATCGCTGGAAAGTGACCTTTCGAGGCAATCTCCCTTGAGAGAATCGTGTGACCGTCGAGTAGGCCGCGTACTGCGTCGGCGACTGGCTCGTTCGTGTCGTCTCCTTCAACCAGCACAGCGTAGAAAGCGGTGATGCTGCCGCGCGGCCCGCGGCCGGCACGTTCTATGAGCTTTGGCAGCAGTGAGAAGACCGATGGTGGATAGCCACGCGTCGCGGGTGGTTCACCGGCAGCTAACCCAATTTCCCGCTGCGCCATTGCAAAACGGGTCACTGAGTCCATAAGCAACATCACGTTTTTTCCCTGGTCGCGAAAGTACTCGGCGACGGCGGTCGCCGTCATCGCTGCCTGCACGCGCAGAATCGCCGGTTGGTCGCTGGTTGCCACCACGACGACGCTGCGGCGACGCCCCTCCTCGCCAAGGTCGCGCGCCAGAAACTCGTTCACCTCGCGACCACGCTCGCCAATCATCGCGATGACGTTGACGTCCGCGGACGTATTTCGCGCCATCATGCCCAACAGCACGCTCTTGCCAACACCGGATCCTGAGAAGATCCCCATGCGCTGGCCGGTACCGCATGTCAAGAGCCCGTCCAGGGCTCGCACGCCCGTTGTGAGCGGCGTCTCGATGGGCGGCCGTTCCAACGCCGACGGTGGCGTTCGATCCAGGGACGTTCGGTGTGGCAATGACGGCTCGGGGAATTGGTCCGTCGTTACTCCGTGTGCATCGATCACGCGGCCGAGCAACTGATCGCCGACACGCAGGAAACGCGAAGTCCTGCGCATAACAACTTGGTTTCCGCGACGGACCCCTGACATTGCCTCGTAGGGAAAAACCAGCGTCAGGGCGTCACGAAACCCAACGACCTCACCGAAGATCGAAGGACCGGCTTGGCGTTCAATTTCCGCCACGGCACCAACCGGCGCGGGGAATCCCGCCACGGCCGCCATCATGCCTTCGGTTCGCACGACGCTACCAGTGATGGCAGTCGGCATTACCGAATCAAGTTGGTCAATTAACGCATTCATGTAAGCTCTTCTTCGATCCGTTGCAGTTGAGTATCGATATTCTGATCGAGCGTGCCAAACTCGGTAACAACCCGGCACCCACCGGCGCGAATGCTCTCATCCGCAACAATGTCGGTTGGGGCGAGTTCCGCGAACTCGTTGGCGAGCCGATCGGTTCGATCTCCCAGCGATTCAAAATCGCTGGGGCTCAACAACAACCGAAGCCGCCCGCTGCCCATGGCCAATTGCAGCGCTTCCCGCACCAAATCAACCGAGATTTCAGGATCTTGAGACAATTCACGGCGGATCACGCACGCCGCCATCGCGGCCGCTAGGTGCACGGTTTCGCGTTCCCAGTGCTTCAGCCAACGTTCCTTTTCGTAGCCCAGAGCTCCAATCACCTCGCGGATGGCCGGTAGCAGTGTTTCAAGGTTTCTATCAAGTTTCGCTAGGACGCTGTTTTCCGCTTCGACCTGCGCTGCTTGTTGTCCGGCGCTCTTGGCGTGCGCCGTGATCTCCGCAGCACGCTTTTTCGCGTCGGCCAGAATCTGCTCTGCCTGACTGCGCACTGTATCCAGATAGCGGGACGCCCTCTGCGACATATCTTCGAAATTGAACGCCACCGAATGTAAACCACTCGCGTCGTTCAACAATGTTCCGGACTTGATAATGCCTGCCATTGATTGCAAATTCATAGTGGTTAGAGGAGTCAATCGGAACGTTAGGCGGCGACTGCAAAGCGTGGTGTGACGAATCGCGGCAATCGACCGTCGCGGACCAGTCGCGTGGCGGCTTGGGCTACCTCGCGCTGTGCGGCGGAAATGTCACTTAGTCTGATCGGTCCAAGACGTTCCAGTCTTCGACGCAGGGCCCGCGCTTCTCGCGGCGGCAAAGGCTGCATCACGCGTGCGACAAAATCGGAACTCGCGCCCGCCAACGCCACCAAAGTGACCTCCGGATCCACCTCGCGAAACAGAATTGCCAGGCCTTCGTCGTCAAGTTCGGCAAGCTGCTCAAAAGTGATCGACTCGGTTTCAGAGTCCATCTTCGACCTGATCTGGATCGTCTGGTCGTCGTCCCCGGCCGCCGTATTGGGCCCGTCATCATTCAATTCCGTAGCCGGCCCGTGCGGGGTGGAATGCGACGCCGCTCGCCTTGTAACTGAAACGTCTTCGGCTGTCGGTTTCTCATGGACATCAGCGGGTCGAGCCTCAGAACGTTCTTTGGACGGTGGCCGTTCGACCTGCGCTTTAGCAACCTGTTGACTCAGCTTATTGTCAATCTCTGTCAGATTGCTAAGAAGCTCGTGGCGTTTACTTCCCGCGGCATTCAGAATCAAATTCACCGCGACCAGGCCCGCATCCCGGTTACGTTGTGCGCGAATCTCCTCCGTCAGCTTGTCTTCGAGTTGCCGTTGAAGAACTTCGATCGCTGCGGGCGCGGCTGCGTCGAGGCCTGCCACGCGTCTCAGGACGTCAGCCTGTTGTTTTGGCGCCAGTCGCGCAATCAATTCGGCAGCACGTTTCGGTGGCAGGTGCGCCACGAGAACGGCAATCACCTGCGCGTTCTCATTGACCAGGTGATTTGCCAAAGTCTCGGCAGACGCTTCACGTAGAATTGGAAAGGGACAATTGTCAGAAAGTGGGTCGTGGCCCTTGGACTGGTCGCTGTCAACCAATGCTTTCGTTGATTGGTCTTCTCGCCATTGGATTGGCCTCGATCGGTCCCCAGATTGGGGAGTCGATTCGTGAGCTGACGCTTCTCCGTATTCACGGAGTTGAAACGGTTTGGCATCGACATGGCGGTCCTCAGATTCACCAGCGTTGACGTTCGACATCGTCCCGAACGCGCCGCCACCCGCGGAAACGAATTCACGGACGATTTGGTCTTGTTCTTCGTCAGAGATTGTCTCGAGTTCGAACACAGCATTGCGCACTCGTGCCGCCTGCTCGACCTCCATCTTGTCTAGCAGCGCGTCGGCACTGTCTCGATTCAGAGTGGAAACCAAGATGGCCGCTTTGCGAATCGAATCTGTCGTTGAACTTTCCGTTGTCATGAATTCCTCTGTCATGAACACGTTTCCTCAGGAACAGTGTTAGGCCACTTCACCAATCCAATTGGCAAGGACGCTGGCAGCCGAATCAGGATCTTCGTGAACGAGCTCGCTCAACTCGTCGCGCAGGCTTCGTCCAGAGTTTTGAAACTTCGACTTAAGCGAATTGACAATATCCGTTTCTTCCACTTCTTCGTCGTCAAGTCCATCGTGAGCTAGTGACGGGTCGCGCGCCCCCTTCTCGGCGGCCCGCGACGGCGCGGGATTGGGCGACTGAACCATGCCCCGCAAAAAGAAGACACTGAACATCGCGGCTCCAAACAAAGCGATGGTCTGCCAGTTGCTTGCGAACCAACTACCGGCATTTGCCGCCATACTGGGCTCGGGAGGGTCATCAATCGGCGTGCTGGTGTAGGGCAAGACCGTGACCAACGGATACGGATCGTCCCCCAGCGGCGGTGGTGGTAGCAGAACGGTTATCATGTCTTTGATCGCCTGCGTTTCACGCAACTCGATACCTTCCAACTGGTTCTTGTCAGGTTCGACGGGATCCTCGCCGTCAGCCGGCGGATTCTCGACCATCCACATGGTGCGAAAGAGTGAACGAGGAATCAGAATGGACGCCGTAACCCGCTTCGGCGCGAACCCGTATTTCTGGATGGTGGTTTGCGTAGCTGAGGGCAACGCTTCGGTCTGCTCGAACGTCTCCTCGGATTGACTGTCATTGCTTGCTACGTTGCCAACCTGCTGCGGCGTGTTACCCAATCCGTTGGAAGCGGCTCCAGGGCGCCCGCCGTTATCGGAATTGGTGGAAGAATCTGTCTTGGTTGAATTCGACTGTTTGACGGTAACCGGCTGCCCGTCGTAGGTATAACTATCAACGCGGTTGACAAAATCTTTTCCCAATTCCGCCCGCACTTCGACCATGGCGCCGGGATACATCGTCATTAAACGCTCGATGCTCTGTTTGGTGTGATCTTCGTATAACCGCACGCGAGCCGCATAGGGATCCTCGTCTGCCAACGGCATCCCATTCTTGCCGCTGCCGCGATATGAGAGATTTGCATTGGAGTCGGCGACGATGACGTGCTCGCGTTCTGTCCCGGCGGATGCCGCAACGATGTCACGAATCGTGTTAATCTGGTCGCGATCAAGATGCTTCGTGCCATCGGCTTTCACGGTGGCGACGGCCGTCCGGACCTTACCCCGAGGAAACCTGCCGTTATCGCGCTCTTGGATTCGAACGGTAGCGCTCTTGATTCCTGTTAGATTGCGAATCATCTGTTCAAGACTTTGTTCATTGGCGACTCGTTCCCGCAAGGCCTGCACTGGTCGGGAGTCCAGATGGCTTCTCTCCTTAAGCAGCTTGTCGTAGGGCGTACTCGATTTTTCAGGCATGGCATTGCCGGAGACCAACGCCGCCATATACTCGGACGTTCGTCCCGCAGGAACCCGAATGCGATTCCCTTCACGGCGTCCATTCTCCAAGCCGGTTTCGGCAAATGCGCCTTCCATCATGGCGATTTCCGGTTCGCTGAGCGTTCTCGCGCCAAAGAGGTACTCGCCGCCACCGTCCACATTCTGCCGAAAAATGTAGACGATGCTGACCACCAGTACTGCCAACAACAGTCCGGTTGTCAGGCGAGCAGCCGGTGTCATCGTCTCGAACAGGTCGGTAACTTGCTTCCACCCGCGATTCAAAAAGTCCATCCATGAACTCCGTGGTAACTCTTAGGACCAAATAATTGGTGTGCCCCACCCCTGTTCCTTCGCGACCAGATCAAATCCTGATCTCCTTGATCTCTTGATAAGCCTGCACCAGTTTGTTTCGAATCTGCATCATCATACGAAAGGTCAAGTCGGATTTTTGCACAGCGGTTAAGACTTCCGCGGCGTTGACATCGCCTCCGGTCATCAGCGTCTCGACGGCCTTGTCAGCGTCTTGCTGCATCGTATTTACATGGTCAATCGCTTCCATCATGAAGTCCTTGAACGACGGTTGGCCGGCAATCGGCTGCGCCCCCGATACGGGGCTGGCAAATTCCGGCGGCAAGATCGGAATACCTTGAATCGGTTTCATTCGACTTGTCTCCTCGCCTGCAGACAATGTGCCAACTTGGCGTCCTACGTCAGTCCCCGTATTGCTTCGGCCAGACTATAGCGAACACTGAGAGCGGTTCAGTTCCCCCGCGACGGCCGGCTCGATATGGTCGGTGCTGCTGCCGCGTTACCCCAGGATTCTCAAGGTCTGTTGTCCCATATTCTTGGAAATCTCCATCACGCCAATATTCGCTTCATAGGCTCGTGTGGCTTGCAGTGCGTCAACAAACTGTTCAGTCATGTTGATCTTGGGGTAGGCGACAAAGCCTTGCCATTTACCTTCCTTGATCGCCATGGGATTGCCTGGCTCGTACTTGTAGTTCGGCTCGACTTTTTCCGTTTCCACGGACGCGATTTTGACACCGGCCGCGCCGTGTTTTGTCTTTTTTTCCTCGTCCGTTTGAAAAATGAC
>JASLRF010000346.1 GCA_030744095.1 Pirellulaceae bacterium
GACCGAGCTGCTGGTGACCGATCCAAGTCGACCCACCACTGTCAAAGAACGGTTTATTGGTCGCGTGGCCGGATTGCGCCCCGGCCAGATTCTACGTGTTGACCGCGAAGTTCGTGATCCGTTGGAAAAGGACCTGGTCAACAGCCTTGTCCGCAGAATCGAGATTGCGATCCGCGATTTTGATATCGTCTTGATTTCCGACTACGCCAAGGGTTTCTGCACGCCCGCGTTGACTCAGGCGGTGATTGCCGCCGCGCGAAAGGCTGGCAAGCCCGTGTTGGTCGATCCACAACGGGGTGGAGATTACAGACAATATCGCAACGCTACACTGCTCAAACCGAATCGTCTGGAAACTGAACTCGCAATTGGACGCAAGATCGCGACAACGGATGACGCCATCGAGGCGGGTGGCAAGATGTGCGCCGAGTTGGATCTGGACCTGGTTGTTATCACGCTGGATCGCCAGGGCATGGCGCTGATGACACGTAGTGGCGAAGGCGAACTCTTTCCAACGCGGGCGCGGTCCGTCTACGATATCACGGGCGCCGGCGACATGGTGTTGGCGATGTTAGGTTTCGCGATCGGTGGTGGTGCGACGGCGGCCGAAGCCGTACAACTTTCCAACATTGCCGCTGGACTGGAGGTCGAGCGACCGGGCGTGGCGGTCATTCACAAATCAGAGATCCACGCCGAACTGACGCTGGGGACTCACTCGACCAATGCGAAAATCGTATCGGCGGCCGAAGCCGGTATTCGGGCTGCCGAGCATCGTCGTCTTGGAAAACGTGTCGTCTTTACCAACGGATGTTTCGATCTACTCCATGTTGGCCATGTGACGTATTTGGCCGAAGCGGCGGCCCATGGCGACGTGCTGGTGGTTGGGATGAACAGTGATGCCAGTGTGCGAAGATTAAAAGGCGATTTGCGGCCGATCATCACGCAAACCGATCGCGCTGCGGTCGTAGCGGCCCTGGCGTGCGTCGATTATGTGGTGATCTTTGACGAAGATACACCGCACAACTTGTTACATGGCATCCGCCCTGAAGTTCTGATCAAGGGCGGGACGTATTCGGTGGATGAAGTCGTTGGCAAAGAAGTTGTCGAAGCATACGGCGGGCAGGTTTGTGTCGTGGGCGCGCTCGACGGCATCTCGACCACTCGGATCATCGAATCTGCTACGGACCAGGTTCGTCCTCAACCCGCAGATTCATCGCTTGATGAACGACAAAAAGCCGCCTGACAGCCAGCAAGGCCTAGGCATGGATCTTGTTCTGGGCGACTAGGTAGGCGACCACAGCTTCAGCCAACTCGTCAGGCGATTGCCCCACCGCATCCAGACGGAGTTCCGGGTTTTCCGGTGGTTCGTATGGATCATCGATGCCAGTAAATCCCTTGATCTTTCCAGCCCGTGCCTGCTTGTACAGACCTTTGGGGTCCCGTGATTCGCAGACGTCCAGGGGTGCGTCGACAAAGATCTCGATGAAATCGCCTGGTCGCCCGGCAGACTCGATCCGTCGGCGAACTGCATCGCGATCACGCCGATAAGGGCTGACAAACGCCGTCAACGTGACAATTCCGCCCGTCGCGAATAATTCCGCAGCCGCACCGATGCGGCGAATATTCTCTTCGCGGTCCTGGGCGGAAAACCCCAAGCCAAATCGCTCGGCGAATTCCGGCCCGTGTGTTTCCGAGAGAAGCTGGGGTGTCGCATTAAGACCGTGACGGACATTGTCCCCATCAAGGAGTACGGCGTGAACGCCCAGATCATGCAGTTTGTGGTCGACCAGATTGGCAACGGTGCTTTTCCCACAACCGCTGAGCCCCGTGAACCAGATCACGCATCCTTGGTGGCCGTTGAGTTGTTCTCGCTGAGCGCGCGTAACGCTCGGTGTATGCCAGACAATGTTGGGTTGTTCGGGCAAGGGACGAAGCTCCGTCAAAGCAGAATTCAAAACGTCGCAACGACACGTCTACGGTGTCGTAACGGTACGATCGGGACTGATCGTTCAGCGCGCAACTTGCGAGCCATCCTAACGATAGGTAGGTAAACCGAAGCTCTCCTTCTTGACTATTTCCACTATTCTCCGTCGGCGAGTCTTCCGATATCCACTATTCGAGCAGGTGGGGCGGTTCGCGGCGACACTTAGCGTACTGGCAGTCAAATGGTCGCGCTCTCCGGTACGCCGCGTAATGACAAACGTCGTCGTCAGACACGCCTGGCATAGCAGTGTTCGATCTTCTATTGTCGTCTTTCGCCACGCGAAAGCACGTTCCTTTCTCGTAGCGAAAGGCGACTATCGGACAGTAATTCCTCGAACGTTCCTTAGTGCCAGCTAACCTCGCATGATATCGACCTCACGGCAGCCTTGTCCGCCACCTTGTTCTGATATAAGCCGATACTGTCAGCATATCGTGGTAGTGGCAGGCTTCAACTCCCTTGTTCTTCAGCAACAGCGACGGCAGGGCGATCGAACCCCCCACCTGCCGAGTTCTGTGGAGTCGCCTTGACAATCACCTGCATGACCATTACCAAACCGTTGACGAAATCGGATTACGCTACGTGCTGGCACCGACGCGGTTGCCTGAAAGAAGGCCCTATATGAGTCAAGTGGACACAATGACTGCCCCGGAATCCCCGAAATCAGGTGCTGGCGAATTGACCGCCGAGGCTCTTTACGACAAGTGCCTGGTTCTAGGCCGCAACCTATGGTGGGCTTGGCACCCGGAGGTGATCAACCTATTTCGGGACCTGGATCCGATTCGCTGGCGCCAACTGGATCATAATCCAATCGCTTTACTACATGAGTTTACACCGGAGCGTTTGGCGGCGCGAGCCTCAGAAATGGTGCTTTACAGTCGAATCAACCACGCAGTGCGGCGGCTCAAGGAATACACGTCGACGCAGCCACCCTGGGGTGCGACGAACACGGGCGTTTTGGGTGCCCGGCCAGTTGCATATTTTTCCGCTGAATTCGGGCTGCACGAGTCACTGCCAATCTACTCGGGTGGCTTGGGAGTTCTCTCCGGTGACCACATCAAGAGTGCCAGCGGTTTGGGAGTCCCTTTGGTTGCGATTGGCCTGTTCTACGGGCAGGGGTATTTCCGCCAACACCTGGACGAAGACGATTTCCAGCGCGAAGAGTACCAGGACACAAAAGTAGAAAACACGCCGTTGGAACCTGCATTGAGCAAAGACGGCAAGCCGATCACGATCCAAATCGATACACGCAGTGGTCAGATTCTTGCCAAGGTCTGGCATGTGCACGTCGGTCGCGTGTCGCTGTACCTGTTGGATTCCAATGTCGAGGGTAACAAGCCGGAGGATCGTGAACTGACGAGTCGCCTTTATGGCGGCGACGAACGAACGCGGATTCGCCAGGAGTTGTTGTTGGGTGTCGGCGGCGTGAAGGCGCTGCGTGCTTTGGGGATCACACCTGGTGTTTATCACCTGAACGAAGGCCATAGTGCATTTGGTTCGTTGGAGGTGATTCGCGAATACATGCACGACGACGGGCTGTCGTTTGACGACGCGCTCCGCGACGTCGCTCAGAAGTCGGTATTCACGACCCATACCCCGGTACCTGCGGGTCACGACCGATTTGATGGCAGTCTGGTCGAGGAGCATTTGGGACCGCTACGTGATCAACTGGGAATTTCGTACGAACAACTGATGGGGCTAGGTCGCGTCGAACCGCAGAACGAGCACGAGTCGTTTTGCATGACTGTCGTTGGTCTCAAATTATCTCGCCGAGCAAACGCGGTCAGCGCACTGCATGGACATGTGTCCCGCCGGATGTGGGCCCATCTATGGCCCTGGCGAGTGGAAGAAGAAATTCCCATCGGGCACATCACCAATGGCGTCCACATTCCGAGCTGGCTTGCTTGGCAGATGACGCAATTGTATGACCGTCACTTTCCCGCCGGGTGGATGGCCAATATGGGCGAATCCGCGGCTTGGCAGCAGATCTATTCCGTGGATCCAGGCGAGCTATGGGAAACGCACAATGCATTGAAGAACCTCATGCTGCAGTTTGTGCGTCGCCGTGTCAGCCGCCAATGCCGTCGGCGCGGTGAGAGCGAGGAGGCCGTGGAAACGGCTCGCAATCTCCTCGATCCCAGCGTGCTCACCATCGGCTTTGCTCGGCGTTTCGCGACATACAAACGAGCGAGTTTGCTGCTTTACGATATCGATCGCCTGTTTGAATTGATCAATGGCAAGGATCGCCCCGTCCAGATCGTTTTCGCGGGCAAAGCGCATCCCAAGGACGAGCCTGGCAAGCAGTTCATTCAACGTATTGCCAAGACACGTCACAATCACCGCTTCAACAATCGGATTGTGTACGTCGAAGACTACGACATCAACGTTTGTCGTCATCTAATCCAGGGTGTGGATGTGTGGTTGAACAATCCGCGGCGACCGTTGGAAGCGTCAGGCACGAGCGGCCAGAAAGCGGTACTCAACGGCGCGCTCAACATGTCGGTGCTGGACGGCTGGTGGGCAGAGGCATACGACGGCGCCAACGGATTTGCGATTGGAAACGGCCGCACCCATGTTTCCGACGAAATCATGGACCGTCGTGACGCGGAGTCGATGTACAGCGTGCTTGAACAGCAACTCGTCCCAATGTTCTATGAGCGAGATATCGATGGTCTGCCGCAGCGTTGGATCAAGACGATGATGAATTCAATCGCCACGTTGGCCTGGCGTTTCAGCGCGCACCGGATGGTCATGGACTACACGCGTGCTTCTTATGTCCCGGCAGCCGGCGGATTGAGCTGTGACATGGACATTCAGTAATCACGTAGGCGAAAGTGTTATGTCGGTCTCCGCCTTTCTGGAAAAGCACTTTCGCCACTTCAACGCTCGCGAAACGCTCGCCGCAGCTCAAGCCTACAAGAAGCACACAGCGGAAGGTGGCAAGATTCTGCTGGCGATGGCGGGTGCGATGAGCACGGCCGAACTTGGGATTTCCTTGGCCCAGATGATTCGAGCCGGCCAAGTTCACGCTATCTCTTGTACGGCCGCAAACTTGGAAGAGGACATCTTCAATCTGGTCGCACACGACGAATACAAAATCGTGTCGAATTACCGCGACCTGTCGCCGCAGGGCGAATTGGCACTGCGTGACGACGGCTTTAACCGGGTCACTGACACCTGCATTCCCGAGACCGCGATGCGTCACCTCGAGCGATACTTGTTGGAGTATTGGGTGGAAGCAGGCGAAGCCGGCGTTTCAAGAGACGCGAATGAGTACTTTTTTCGGCTGTTCGACGAAAACAAACTCGAGCCCTACTACCAGATTCCACCCGAAGAATCCTGGGTTTTGGCTGCCCATGAAATGAGAATCCCCGTCTTCACGCCGGGTTTTGAAGATTCGACGTTGGGGAATATCTTCGCGGCACGCGTGATTGATGGGACCGTTAAATCGCATAGTGTCATCAAGAACGGGACGGCTCAGATGGAAACCCTGGTACGCTGGTACCTGGATGAATCGCCAAATGCGCCGATCGGCTTTTTCCAAATTGGTGGCGGCATTGCTGGCGATTTCGCGATCTGCGCCGTTCCACTGATCATTCAGGACTTACGCAAAGACGTACCGCTCTGGTCGTACTTTGCTCAGATCTCCGATTCGACCACATCGTACGGTTCGTATTCAGGGGCCGTTCCCAACGAAAAAATCACGTGGTTTAAGCTCGCCGAAACAGGCCCTAAATTCATGATCAATTCGGACGCCTCAATTGTAGCTCCGTTGATCTTTGCTTACGTCCTGGGCCAGTAGCCCGAATGATTCACCAGATTCGTGGGGTGTTTGCACTTTCAGTCCTCGGCACAGCCTCGCGTCAATCATCTATCTTCGGGCACGGACCAACGGTTGTTCTTGAACACATTTTCATCTGGATCGAATTCGGTGATGGTTGCTAGCGACAAAGGAGTCACGGGTGTGTCCTGCCCGGTCATCAAGATTGTCGACCAGCGGACGTTCTCCGATGAGGGTCGATTCTTCAACGGAAGATCCAACACGAGCAGTTCCATTGAAATCAGCTTCCTTAAGAGGCTCGCTGGTATTTGTTCGTCGCGCTGGGCGGCGGCGGCACTGAATTCATCCAGTGTGAGAATCGACGAATAGCGATTGAAGATCTCTTGAAACAGAGGG
>JASLRF010000347.1 GCA_030744095.1 Pirellulaceae bacterium
GATGATGAACAGCCCGCGCGTTATGCGATGGCAAAGGCCTTAGATCGTCAGGAGTATCAGATTGTCGAGGCGGCCAGCGGCCCGTCGGCGATTGAAATGTTACGGCAGCAGCCGGCCGATCTGGTTTTTCTGGATCTCAACATGCCGCGAATGGGCGGCCAGGTGGTGCTCGAGCAACTTGGCGATCTGGTCGGTTCCATTGACATTGTGGTTGTGACGGCCGACGACAGTGTGACCTCGGCCGTCCAATGCATGCGGCTTGGCGCAGTCGACTATCTGACCAAGCCGTACGAGGTCGAAGCGGTGCGTGGAATTGCGCGCCGCGTGACCAGGCGAGTCGAGTTGCAGCGGCGGCTCGATGAACTTCAAACGCAGCTCGACCAGAAACAGGCTTTCGGCGCACTGGTTGGGATCAGCAAACCGATGCGAGATCTCTTCAGTCAGCTTGAACGCGCCGCACGAGCGCCGATCGATATCCTGGTGCGCGGCGAAACCGGCACCGGTAAAGAGCTCATCGCGAGAGAGATTCACCGTCTGAGCGACCGGTCCAATGGCCCATTCGTCGCCGTCAACACCGCAGCCATTGCCGAGTCGTTGGCGGAGAGCGAGTTGTTTGGTCACGTACGCGGCGCTTTCACCGGCGCGGATACCGAACGTCAAGGTGTCTTCGAACAAGCCAACGGCGGCACTCTGTTTCTAGACGAGATCGGCGACATGCCGCTACCGACTCAGACCAAGATTCTGCGCGCGTTGCAAGAACGCGAGATTCAGCCGGTAGGTTCGGCGAAGTCGATAGCGGTCGATGTTCGGGTGATCACGGCGACGCATCAAGATCTCCCCTTGGCGATTGATGACGGTACATTCCGGCAAGACCTCTATTATCGAATTCGCGGCATTGAACTTCAGGTACCTCCTTTGCGAAGACGGCGAGAAGACGTCATTCTGCTGGCCAGCTATTTTCTGGAACGTGTCGCGAAGAACAGCAGCGAGTCGCCTCAACTGGATTCGCGGGCCGTCGACCGTTTGCTGTCGCACAACTGGCCAGGAAACGTTCGCGAATTGGAGCAGACGATTACGTCTGCCGCTGTGATGGCTGAGGCGGGGCGGATTCGAGTGGGCGATTTGCGACTCGCCCACGCCGAAGTGGACACCGAGTTGGGCGATTTCTCCGCACTGCTCAACCTGCCTCTGACTGAAGCCAAGTCCCAGCTGGTGGAGAACTTCGAGCGCAAAGCGATCGAGCGTGCGCTATCGCATCATGCGGGCAATGTCAGCGCGGCAGCCCGACAGTTGGGGATTCACCGTCAAAGTCTGCAGCAGAAGATGTCGCAATTGGCGATCCGCGCGGAGCGTCCCTACTGATGAACACGTCGTCAATCCTACTGGAATGCCGTGACCTCCAGCGGCACGGCGCCCCAGGAGGTTCACCACTGCTGCAAGGAATCACGTTGCAATTGCGTGCCGGCGACCGTTGTGGGATGGTCGGGAAGAGCGGCTCTGGAAAGTCTTTGCTCCTCCGCGGGCTGGCGCGGCTTGACGCACGGACAACAGGCTTGGTGAAGTATCGTGACCAAAGTTCCGACGAGCTGGGAATCCCCCAGTTTCGAAAACACGTGTTGTACTTGACGCAACATTCCACGCTCTTACCGGGATCCGTCGAGGATAACTTGAAACTCCCATTTCACTTGGCCGGGCGTCGAACCGAGTCCATTGACCGAGACTCGCTGATCATGCAACTAAGTGACTTGTCACGTGACGAGACGTTTTTGGAGAAACCAGTATCCGATCTTTCGGGTGGCGAAGCGCGCATCGTTGCCGTCCTACGCGCACTACAGCTGAAGGCAAACGTGCTGCTTCTGGACGAACCGACATCGTCACTGGACGACGAAACCGCGCGTGGTGTGGAACGACTTATCGACACGTGGATCAGCGCGGAACCAGTGCGGGCCTATTTATGGGTCACGCATTCACTGCACCAAGCACGGCGCGTGACGGACCGTGTTTGGGAAATGCACAGTGGCCGGTTGCAAACTGCCAGTTGAGGGAATTGCTCGAAATGTCGGATGCGTATATCGATCTACAAACCTGGCAGGTAGCAAGCGCGGCAGCACTCGTTCTGGTGAACGCCGCAATTTCGTTCAAGCTGCAATTGGGGCTTGAACGGACGTTGGCCCTGGCGGGCATTCGGACTGTCACACAACTGCTCCTTGTCGGTCTGGTGTTGCATTGGGTTTTCGAGCTGAACCAGTTGGCCGTAATTGTGGCGATCATGGCGTTGATGACCGTCATTGCCGGCGTTACGGCATGGCACCGCGCCGGCCATCGCTACCCAGGCATGTTGGTCAATGTCGTGGTGTCGATATGGGGCAGCGCGTGGTTGATCCTTGCGTTCACGATGGCCGTCGTCTTTCGCCAGACGCAGCCCTGGTACAATCCGCAATATGCGATTCCGTTGTTGGGAATGATTCTGGGCAACACACTCAACGGCGTTACGTTGGGCCTCGGCACGGTGGTCGATGCCCTGTCCACGCGACAGCGCGAAGTGGAGACGTTGTTGGCGCTCGGAGCGACCCGCTGGGAGGCAGCGCGGAGACTGATTCAACAGTCTGTAAGAGTCGGAATGGTTCCGATCATCAATTCCATGATGGTGGTCGGCCTGGTCAGTTTGCCTGGCATGATGACCGGGCAATTGCTTTCTGGCGTCGCGCCGTTAGCGGCCGTTCGCTACCAGATCGTGATCATGTTCGTGATCGCGTCGGCGACTGCGTTAGGCGTTGTTTCCATCGTCATGCTGACGTTCTTGCACATTTCCAATGCGCAACACCAGTTTCGTTTTGACAAGATCGTGGAGACGCCGGCCGGCGATGGCCAGCGATAATCAGACTGGATCGCCGGCACAGGACCTCAGTTGCAATACCGTTCAATGGCGTTGGCAGGCAGGGGTCGGGAGTCTTTTTCGGGCCACGACTTGCAATCGGCAGACTCTCACGACCGAAAAAGACTCCCGACCCCGTTACCATTCCCGTTACCATTCGACTTGCGTAACGCCATTGAACGATATTGGCCTCTGTCGCCTCGAACCAGCGTTGCCGCTCGCCCGAGTTGGTCTAGAATAGGCGTACCATGTCACAGACTCCCGACGAACGCGGCGGCTCGCCTACATCAAACCTCGCATTTAGTCGGCTCGGCCAGATGCAGGTTCTTGTCGCCGCCTGTTTTCTTGGCGTTCTGACGGCGATTGCGGCACTGATGGTGTGGACCGCCGTTAGCAACCGCGGTCAACTTCCCCCGCTTGCAATCGAGGATTTCGAACAAGCACGGCAACTTTGGCAAGCTAACGCACCGTTGGATTACGACGTCACGATTGAAGTTGCCGGCAGGCAATCTGCCGTTTACCACGTCGAAGTTCGTGCGGGTGAGGTCGTTGTATCGACACGCAATTCGATGCCGTTGAAGCAGCGACGGACGCAAGGCACGTGGAGTGTTCCTGGCATGTTCAATACGATGCAGTCGGATGTCGATAACGCCGAACAGCACAGGCTGGGAACGGCAGCAGTGGGCGTGCCTCAGGTGTACTTGCTGGCGTTATTTGATCCGCAGTACGGCTACCCACAACGGTACCACCGAACCGAGCTCCGTAAATGGGCAAATAACAGTGTGGTTTCCTGGGAAGTCACTCAGTTCGATGTGGTTTCCGACGAGAATCCCACTATCCCGTTGGAATCTGGTAATACAGGCATCGGGATACTAAGATAGTCGGTGTCGAATTCTCGCGGCGTGACCTCTGTCGAGCCAGGCTCGAGACGGGTTTTCTGCACGCACCCGAACCAACCTTCATCCAAAGTGGAACGGCCATGAACAAGCAAACACGACGGAGTTTTCTGAAAACGACTTCTGGTGCCGCCGCGGCGGCGGCCACAGTACCTTACATTTTCACATCAGCTTCAACTCGAGCAGACGACGATGCCAAGAAAGACCGCCCGATCTTGGGCTGTATCGGCACCGGCAGCCGATGGGGTGGCGTTGGACCGGGTGCCATGCGTCACGCGAATTGTGTTGCGGTCTGCGATGTCGATAAGAGCCATGCGGAAAAAGGTGCCAACCGAGTCAATCAAATCCAAGGTCACGAACCAGAAATCCATGAGGACTATCGGAAGATTCTCGATCGAAAGGATATCGAAGTTGTCACCATCGTGACGCCCGATCACTGGCATTCAAAAATCGCCATCGAAGCGATGCAGGCCGGCAAAGACGTCTATTGCGAAAAGCCGCTCACGCTGACCATCGAGGAAGGCAAACAGATCTGCAAAGTGGCCGAAGCAACGGGTCGTGTGTTCCAAGTTGGCACGCAACAGCGTACGGAAATGGGCCAACGGTTCTTGCAGGCAATTGCGATGATTCGTGATGGACGCATCGGCGATGTAAAGACCGTAACTTGCAATATCGGCGGGGCTCCGACAAGCGATGCAATTCCCGTGGTAGAAGTACCCACCGGATTGAACTGGGACATGTGGCTGGG
This sequence comes from Pirellulaceae bacterium, assembly GCA_030744095.1. The sequence continues at coordinate 4,520 of JASLRF010000347.1, forward strand.
TCAGGCTCCCGAAGTGGAATACCGTTATATGCTCGTTAAGAAACGCCCAAATACGCGCTGCCACTACGAATTCCGTTGGTGGTATGAATATTCGGGCGGCAAGCTCACCGACTGGGGCGCACATCACGTTGACATCGCGCAATGGGCGATCGGTCAAAACGGTGCCGATCAGGGCGTGACGTCGTTAGAGCCTGTGTTGGTCGAACATCCCGTTGAATTCAAAGACGGTATGCCCTTGCAGAACGATCGCTACAACACGGCGAACAAGTTCCACATCAAGTGTATGTTCCCAGGTGGTGTGGAGATGAACATTGTCAGTAATTCCAGCGACGGCAATGGGATCCTCTTTGAAGGGACGAAAGGCCGTTTTCACGTCGCACGCGGACGCACCAAGGGTGCACCCTTCGATGCTCTCAAAGACAATCCCTTGCCCGAAGATGCAATCAGCAATGTTTACGGTGGCAAGAAACCGACGAGCCACATGCAGAACTTCTTTGATTGCATCAAATCTCGTGAGCTGCCGATTTCGGACGTCTTCACGCATCATCGCGCACTGACCACCTGCCATTTGGCAAATATCGCCATTCGCCTGAATCGCCCACTCAAGTGGGATGCCAAAACGCAGCAGATCGTCGGCGATGACGCGGCCAACGCCTGGCAGAGCCGCGAGCAGCGCAAAGGCTTCGAGATCAACGTCTAAACTGGCAAACGGCTTTTAATGCACGATATTTCAGGGCGGCTTCTCGAGACAGGGAGCCGCCCTGTTTGTCTTTCCTTCGAGATGATGATGACTGCGGACCATGCCATTGATATCCGGCCTGCCACAATCGACGACCGGGATTCGGCCCTGGCATTGATCGAGCAGTTCGTCTCACGGGGGAAGATCCTGTCACGAACGCTGGACGAACTCGAACATGTCTTGGCCAACGGTTATGTCGCCCTTCAGGAAGAGCTGGTGGTGGGTTTTGTCACGCTGGAAATCTACTCCCACAAGCTAGCGGAAATCCGCAGCCTGGTCGTCGACGATACCATGCAAGGACAAGGCATCGGTCGGCGTTTAGTCGAAACGTGCGTCGAACGGGCACGGGAGCGAGGCGTGTTTGAGGTGATGGCCGTCAGT
>JASLRF010000348.1 GCA_030744095.1 Pirellulaceae bacterium
AGGCGCGGCGCTGAGAATCTTCAGTTTGCCAGCCAGTTGATTGGCATCCAAAGGAATGCTGTCGGTGACGACAAGGCTCGAAATCGGAGCACTGCTCAGATTCTCGATCGCGTCACCGCAGAGAACGGCGTGCGTTGCCGCCACGTGAATTTCTCTTGCCCCCGCTTCGTGCACGAGCCGGGCGGCACCACAAATTGAGCCAGCAGTGCTGATCATGTCGTCGAACATCAGAGCGACGCGCCCATCGACGGGCCCTCCAATGATATTCTCTTGTTTTGTCTGCAGGGCGCTCGTTCGGCGTTTGTCGATGATGGCAAGCTTTCCACCGAGGCGTTTCACATGGCCGCTGGCGCGTTTAATGCTCCCTTCGTCTGGGCTGACCACAACGATGTCGTCTTCGGTCAGGCCCATTTCAACGAAGTGTTCATTCAGGACCGGCGCAGCATACAGATGGTCCACGGGTACATCGAAGAAGCCCTGGATCTGGGCGGCGTGCAAGTCCATTGTGAGAACGCGATCGGCTCCGGCCCGGGTGATCAAATTGGCCACCAACTTGGCTGTGATCGGCGTCCGGCCCTCGTCCTTACGATCCTGCCGCGCGTACCCGTAGTAGGGGATCACCGCGGTGATCCGCGCCGCGCTCGCTCTTTTGCAGCTGTCCATCATCACCAGCAATTCCACCAGATTGTCATTGACTGGTGGACAGGTCGGTTGCACTAAGAATACATCGCGACCTCGTACATCTTCTTCAATCTTGCAGAAGTTTTCGCCGTCGGGAAATTTTCCCAACGAGATCTTGCCGCGCATCAGGTGCAAGGACCCGCATATGTCGTCGGTCAGTTGGGGATTGGCCTGACCGCTGAAGATCTTCAGTTCACGCATGGATAGCCCATTCTTCGCATTTCGTTGGACACGGAAGCCAATTCCTCGATCGTATTGATGCTCAAGCCTTCACACGGCTTAAGGACCGCCAGCGCCTGTACATCTTTGCCCTCGTTCTTCAATATGCCCGGACAATCGGTGATGTAGTATTCCTGCTGCTGATTCTGATTGTCGAGTTGGTCGAGTGCGTGAAGCAATTCATGGCAGTCAAACACGTATGTGCTCATGTTGACTTCCGTGATCTGTTTCTGACGGTCGCTGGCGTCCTTTTCTTCGACGATTCCCTGGAATTCGCCGTTGGTGTCGCGGACAATGCGCCCTAATCCCGCCGGATCGTCACAGTGTAACGTCCCCAGAATTGCCGCAGGCTGATCCCGCTCAAACGCGGCGAGCAAGGCGCTGATCGAATTGGACTGTGCCAGCGGAGAGTCCCCCGTGACAACCAACACTGGCCCTTCGTGATCGCGCAGTGCACCGCGACACATCATCACGGCGTGTCCCGTCCCAAGCTGCTCGATTTGATCGGCGAAAGCCACATCCGAGCGATGCGCAAGCGTTTGGCGGACAAGATTCGCCTCGTATCCAACCACGACAATCGAGTGGTTGATACCCGCCGACTGGAGTGCGTCCAGGACGAATTCGATCATCGGTCGACCGCAAACCGGGTGCAGCACTTTGGGCAAATCGGAATTCATCCGTGTGCCTTTTCCGGCCGCCAACACCACCGCTACGGCAGGCTTCATGGTTCGCTTCTCGGCTCGTGTGCAAGTTGATAAACCGTGCCGGTGACGAGCACCGTTTTCGGCAGGTACCACCGGTCTGGGAATCTTGGCCTGATCGCGATTCGGTTGCCAGGGGACCTATCGACTTAACTGAGATGAAATCTTCGAAAACGGGGACGACCCGATTACACCAGGGACACAGGCCAATTGGATTGGATCGCCACAAATCGGGATTCAGTGCGACGATTCCACGATCGAGCGTTGTAGAAGAAGTTACCCGACCTGGACTCGAACCAGGACTGAGGGAATCAAAATCCCTAGTGCTACCATTACACCATCGGGCATCTGCATCCACAGAGTTTGCAGCCACCGGAGGGGGGCTAAAACAACGCTGATTCAAGTAGCTTAGGTTTTCTCGCTCCGGTTCACAACCGCGAATGAGAGTTGCTCTAGTTCGATCGCCAAATCAACCTCGACACGCTTCACCGTTTCCGGCAACGTGATCGTAACCGGCGCAAAATTGAGGATCCCTTCGATGCCGGCCTTGGCCAGCAAGGTGGCCGCTCCCTGAGCCTCCGGCGAGGGCACGGCAATAATTGCCAGGCGAATCTGGGATTTGTCGATGATCTCGGCCAATTGATCGATATGATAGACGGGAATCTCTTCGATGCTCTGACCGACGACGGACGAATCGACGTCGAAGGCCGCAACGACGCAAAATCCCTGACGTCCGAAACCGCGGTACCGCAACAGGGCCCGGCCGAGATTTCCCAGCCCGATCAACGCCACCGGCCAAGATCGATCCGTCCCCAAAATCTGCTTGATCGCAGCAATCAGCTCTTCGCACCGGTAGCCGATACCTGGATAGCCAAATTGCCCAAAGTACGCCAGGTCCTTGCGAACCTGAGCGTCCGTAAAACCCAGAACTGTACCCAGCTGCGTCGAACTGGTCGTTTCGTGGCCGCTCTGGACCAAGTGTTGCAGTTCTCGGAGATACAGGCTGAGGCGACTAACAACGGCTTTGGGAACCGCGCCGTTCGTGGGCGTCAGCGATTTTGGCCGATCTTCGTCCATTGGAGGCCAAGTGAGTAATGAGGGTGACAGCTAACGGAACCTGACGTGATGCAGTGAATCGCAGGCGAATCAGGGACCAGATTTCGGTTTCTCCTGCTGACACTTTAGGACATCGCCCCAGTTGCAGGCAAGACAGTTCGAGCCGAGTTGGTCTGGTGCCCGAGACGACAGTGAACCAATACGAGCCCCTTTCGCAACACGAAAGAGGCTCGAATCCGAGTGGTGAATGAGACGTCTTGCAGTTGGTCTACCAGTCGTAACCCGGGTTCCGGTCTAACCAAAGACCACCCGTCGTAACGTTGTATAGCCAACCACCGGCGTTACCTGCCGTGACGTCCCCCACGACAGGAGGGTTGTTTGTGATGACCTTTACGGCGCTCGAGGCCGAGTATGAATTTTCTGGAAACTCCAACAGGTAAGGTCCGTAGACACCGTTGGTGGCGTCGACTGTGCCATCCACTTTTGTCTTACCGGTCATTACGTCGGAGAGGGTCTGGCTGCCGTTGATCACCGGTAACTCTCCGGCGTGCTGGCCGCGGTATGTCTGGATCATCGACCGCATTGTGCTCAAGTTGAATTCGGCCGTGCTCTTGCGAGCGTCATCGGTTGTAGAGCTGAACTGAGGAATCACGACGGCCGCTAGGACGGCCATGATGACAACGACGATCAGCACTTCGACTAGTGTAAATCCTCGGTTGCGAATGTTCTTCATCACAAGCCTCTCACCTCTCACTGTCATGAATACTTCTCGACCATTCCACGTCGAGACCGTCAGCGACTGACTTGTCGAAAGACCGTTTTGTCGGAAGTCAGTCTGCCCCCGATGAAGGTACTTACATCGCAAAAAACCGAGAGTCAAAAAAGCAACCACGAATTTCTTGTCGAAACGGGAATTCACTCGCACGAGTTGTTGCATTGGTTCGCACAATTGGTGCATTGATCATATTCGCGCGCAACGGTGCTCTGTAATGGAAGTTGGGCGTGCTAGGCAACTGTCTTACACGAAGAACGGATTTTCTTCCGATGGACCGAACTGACCCGTTTTGGCAACCTATATTTGCCAAACGCTAGATTTTGCCAGATGAATCCCAACGTGTGACAACTCTGTTTGTCAGCAAAGGAGATCGGAAGATGAAAAGTTTCGTGCAAGTACCGATCTTGGCGGCGATCGCGCTGCTCGTATCGGTGAATACGGCCTCAGCCGGATACCTGGGTGCTGCCAGCTATCGGCATTGTGCCGCAACGAGTCCTGCTAGTTTTAGCTGTGCCAAGCAGCAGTGCTACACCGTCATGAAGACGTGTCGCAACGTTGTGTACGAGAAACAACAGTACACATGTTACCGGACAGCCTACGAAACAGTCTATGACACCAAGACC
>JASLRF010000349.1 GCA_030744095.1 Pirellulaceae bacterium
TCCCAATTGAACTCCAGCAGACTCCAAGGCATCCGACATGGCTAGCGTTCTCGTCGTCGACGATTCACCACTTGATCTACGCTTGGCGTCTCGGATCTTGGAAGAGATTGGATTTAAGGTGCGAACGGCTGCGGACGGTGAAGCCGCACTTGAACAACTCGCTGACGCACCGTCAGATGTCGTGTTGACGGACGTTCAAATGCCGACGATGAATGGCTTGCAGTTGGTAGAAGCCATGGGGCATCGGCATCCGATGATTCCCATTATCATGATGACCGGTTGTGGAAGCGAAGAGACCGCGGTCGAAGCACTTCGAAGCGGTGCTGCCAGCTATGTCCCCAAGTCGAACTTGGCACGCGACTTGGTAGGGACGGTCAAGAGTGTCCTTTCAATTACGCGTGCTAGACGGCAGAACCGCACGATCCTGGATTCCATGACGCAGCTGAAGGCCGAATACGTTTTGAATAACACGGTCGACGGGCTCGATTCCCTGATCGGTCACTTGAAGGAACAGCTGCGCCAGATGCGATTGTTTGGTGAAGGAGACATCATTCGCGTCGGGACGGCACTTTACGAGTCATTGATCAATTCGATTGAACATGGGAATCTCGAGATGCCCGTGTCCGAGCGGGAGAAGCAGGATTCCTATTACCGCCGGGTTCTTGAGGAGCGAAACAGATGCGCGCCGTTTCGAAGCCGACATGTGCGATTGACCACACTTTTGACGCGCAGCTTTGTGAAATTCGTTGTTCAGGACGAGGGACCTGGGTTTGATCCGTCCACCTTGCCAGATCCTACTTTACCGAGCAACGTCGGACAGACAAATGGTCGTGGCCTGTTCCTGATCCGGACCTTCATGGACGAAGTCACCTTCAATGAAACCGGCAATGTCGTCACGATGATCAAACATCGAGTCAGCCGGTGATGGTTCGTTCCGGAAACCTGGCATGAACTCGTCGTGTTTGCTCGCGTAGTTTGTCTCTGACGGCACCATGGCCTGACATCGACGTGGCAGGCGAATGTTCGCGCGTCGGGCGGGCGAAAGTGACGTTTCGAATCTACGAGTGCCATTCATGAGAATTGACTGTATCGAACTGTATCATGTCGCGATGCCTTTGATCTATCCGTGGCGCACCGCCTACGGCGAAGATGTCGCAGTGCATTCCGTACTCTGCCGTTTATCCAGCGGCTCAGCGTCCGGCTGGGGGGAAAGTTCACCTTTGGCGGCTCCATGCTACAGCCCGGAATGGGCAGGTGGCGTATTTGCTACCGTGCGTGATTGGCTAGGTCCCGCCATCGTCGCCCGTAATGTGAACTCGGGCGACGAACTCCAACAACTGCTTGGCGTCTATAAGGGCAATCCATTTGCGAAAGCGGTTTTGGATACGGCCTGGTGGGGGCTGTCACAACAAATCACGGGACAACCACTACACGAGGCTTGGGGTGCAAGGCGCGACCAAGTTCCTGTCGGTGCCGACTTCGGGATCATGGATACGATCGACGAGTTGCTGACCAGTATCGGCGAGGCAGTGGATGCAGGTTTTGCCCGTGTCAAGCTCAAGTTCCGACCCGGCTGGGATGTCGAAATGGTTCGCGCGGTGCGCCGCCAACATCCCACATTCCCACTTCATGTCGATTGCAACAGCGGCTACACCTTGGACGACTTGCCAATGTTCCAAGCTCTCGACGAATTCGAGCTGGCCATGATTGAACAGCCGTTGGCCCATGACGATCTGGTGGATCACGCCACGTTGCAGCGTCAGATCAAGACACCCGTGTGCCTGGATGAGAGCATCACCAGTCCTCGACGTGCGGCCCAGGCGATCGCCCTGGCGAGTGGTCAGTTCCTTAACGTCAAACCCGGGCGAGTTGGCGGGCTGACCAATGCTGTAAAGATTCACGATCTGGCGCGCGGTGCGGGCGTTCCATGCTGGGTCGGTGGGATGCTTGAAAGCAGTACGGGCGCATCGCATTGCGCCGCCCTGGCCATGTTGAATAATTTCACCTATCCAGCCGACATCTTCCCCAGCAGCCGCTTTTATCATGAAGACCTATCCGACCCGCCGTTGGAGTTGCTGTTCACTGCGGGAAAGCCACCGAGCATCCTGGCCCCGCACGACATCCCAGCGCCCGTACCAAAACGACTTAAGAAACTGACCGTGCAACAAGCGACCATACGAAGCTAAATAAGTTTGTTGGACGAGCGGAAGAACCTGGCTTACTAGTCGAAGGATGGGCACTCTTGGTCGTCAATCCTTCTGCGACGGACAAGAGTGCCTGTCCTACAGGTAGGTTTCCATCTGCCCGTCGCCTTGGAAGCGAACTGGTCTCCGCCATCGATCTCTGCGTTGCAGCCTAGTTCGGCAATTGTAGAATCGTCTCACCCAGTCGCCGCACTTCGGCTTCCGGCATCTCAGGATAGACAGGGATGAACATGGTCGAACTGACCATCTCGCGCGCTGTGGTCGGTGTCAAGTCCAAGCGGTTGTCGGGGGGATCGACCGCTTGAAGCGCGCTGCCCGTCGTTGCATCAAAGCCGGCGTCTCGCAGATGCGCGATGCCATGGGTACCGTGGGGAATGCAAATTGGGAAGACCCAGAACGAATGGTGTGGCGCATCGGCACCTGGGCAGGTAAAGCGATCTCGCACCAGGTTCGCCAGCAGACGGCCTTTCTGAGCACGCCGTGCGAGCAACGTTGGCGAGCACGACCGCAGTCGCCTCGCCATTAACCGCAGCAACGGAACGGACGGTTGTTGGCGGAGACCGGCAAAGAGGTCGTCGCCTGGAATGTTCCGCACTGCACCGTTGATCACGCGATCATAATCTTGACCCAACAGCCGGCAGACTCTGACGAGAATGCCAAAAACCAACCACTTTGAGATCACCTTGATGGTCGCATACTTGGCCACGCGAAGAAGGAATGCGACGCGCGATTGCTGCGGATATTCGGCCTGTCGCTGCCGCATCCGGCCCAATACTGCCCGGTCGCGCACAACCAGGATTCTACCCCCTAGCGAGGTTGCCGTCTTGATCGGCCCCATACTGAACAGCACGACATTCGTAGCGGAATGTCCCAAATATCGATCGCCTTCAAACGTCTGCGCGCAGTCCTCCCAGATTTGCACGTCGTGCTGTCGTGCCCAATCGACAACGGGCTGAAGATCAAGACGGCCACCATACAGGTGAGCGATGAGGACGGCGCGAGTCTGTGGTGTTCGGGCGGCTTCGAGCAGATCGAGGCGCGGGGACATATCCGCAGGGTTGACGTCAACGGGCACGGGAACGAGACCATGCTTACGTATGACACGAACCATATCGTCGATGGTCACGGCACTGATCAAGAGTTCACTTCCGTGTGGGAACGCCTGGGCACCAAGCAACAAGTCGAAACCGCTCCTTTCAGTCAGGCAGGCGATCGCGTCGCCGTCCATCGAAAAAGCAAGTTCAGTGGCGGTTTGTACGGCGTCGCGCGAACGCCAAGAGAAAACGTAGACGGCCCCGCGAAACAGGTCGCCCCAGGAGATGTCAATTCGCTTTCGCGCCCACATGCTGGCTCATTCCATCGCGGAGGGAAATTGGTGGTAACGAATCAGAATCGTTGGGGGCCGTTTGAGCGAGGTACAAAGCGGTAAACAACGTGAATAACGAATTCCTTCCGTGAGATTGACGCCCGTTGCGAAACGTCAAGAGTGGCTCCATGCTGCGGCTGGGCCTTGTTGGGTGACTACGCGGTCAAGCGGTCGCGTGCTTCAGTAATTGTCTGGTCAAACAGCTCGTCCAGCGTTTGGTTCACACCGCGACAACCGTCAATCACACTGACAGCCCAGTCTAGATATTGGACTTTGCGATCTGCATCCCAGTTGGCCGGGGAAGCTACATCGATGTCGCGGACGTTGCATATTTTGTCGGCGATCTTGAGCTGTTTTGCACGATCGGACTTATGAGGCGCGTTTTCAATCTGAAGTTGCTTGCGACGTTGTTTTGGTAGCGTCTTATCGTCAGTAACCTCGTTAACCAGATCGCTCACCTCGCTATCGAATAGTTCTACAATCTCATCATTTGATGTCGCCGTATCCTCGACTGTGTCATGCAACAACGCAGCGGTTAACAGGTCAACATCGGTTACACCACCATCGATTGCCAGAACTGTCGCAACCGCGAGTGGATGATTAACGTACGGAGAGGCATCGGCGTTCTTGCGCCGCTGATCTCGGTGCTTGTCGGCGGCAAACGTTGCTGCAAGCAACAGATGCGATAGTTCATTTGACACTGGGTTACCGATCCTCTTGCTCGTCCAACGGGAAGTTTAGCCAATGCCGCCCCTCAACGAAGTGAAACACGTTGCACAACATGAGATTGAATTGGTAGGGCCCGCGTGAATGAAGATGGCAGGCGTGCCGAAGGCACGATCGGCCACAGATGTGACGAGCGGAAAGGGGATAAGTCCAATTATCGTGTTATTGGACTCATCCCCTTTTCCGTGTCCCCTTTTCCGAGTACGGGCACGCACAGCCTGCCACGGACTCCTTTAAGCCAACAGAGGAATCGGATTCTGGTCGCGACGGTGATTCGCGTCGATCGCAAACTGTTCCCGTTGCGGATCGACAAGCTGATAGAAGACGTCACGTTGGCGCGGCACAAATCCCAATTCGGAAATCGCCGCGCGAATCTGAGCGAGCGTCAGGGCATGTACCGTACCCGCTTCGGCCACGACGTTCTCTTCGATCATCAAGCTACCCATGTCATTTGCCCCAAACAATAACGCCAACTGACCGATCCGTAGCCCTTGGGTGACCCAGCTTGATTGGATACTTGGCACGTTGTCCAAGTACAATCGTGACACAGCTTGGTTTTTGAGGTAGTCGAAAGATCCCGCCGGTGCGATATCAGGCATGTTCGTGTGATCGGGCTGAAAGGTCCAGCAGATGAACGATGTGAAACCGCCCGTTTCGTCTTGCAGTTGACGGACTCGTTCCAGATGCTCAATCCGTTCGGCCAACGTCTCGACATGTCCAAACATCATAGTCGCCGTGCTGCGACCGCCCAGATCATGCCAGGCACGCATGACATCGAGCCAATCGTCGGTCATCACCTTACCGCGAGTAATCTCGGCGCGGACACGGTCAACCAGAATCTCCGCGCCGCCGCCAGGAATGCTACCCAGTCCCGCGGCTTTCAGACGCTCGAGCACCGTGCGGATCGGCAAATTGTTGACCTTAGTGAAATGATGCAATTCCGGAGGACTGAAGCCATGCACATTGACTTGTGGAAAGTCTCGCCTAATGTCGCCGAGTAGCTCCTCGTACCAGCTCAAACCGAACTTCGGATGCAAGCCTCCCTGCAGGAGGATCTGATCGCCGCCAAGATCGACGGTTTCGGCGATCTTCTTGAGCAGTTCGGCGCGCGGCAAGACGTAGGCTTCTTCATGACCTGGCCGCCGGTAGAACGCGCAGAAGTTGCAGACTGCGGTACAAACATTCGTGTAATTGATATTTCGATCGATGTTGTATGTGCGATACGGCTCGGGATGCAGCCGACGGGCAACGGCGTCGGCCGCTCGCCCCAAAGCTGCTAGATCATGGGATTCCAGCAGCGCGAGCCCTTCACTGGGAGTCAATCGTTCACCCGCGACAGCTTTATCAAGGAGTCTTGCAACCATGAGCTTCTTCGTTTTCTTCGTCGTTCTGCCGCGCTGCCGGGACAATTCCAAGCTGTGCCGCGTGCTTTCGAAACAAGTTCAAACCACATTGTTCACGCGGTCCCAAGTAGAAGTGAAGACTATCCCGCAGGTATCGCAACGATTGATCATCGCTTAAGCCAACCGAACTCGCTTCTTGTGTGGCAATTTCAGTGAGATGTTTCACACCATTATCTCGCGCCTGCTGAAGCGCGGTGGCGAGACCGTCAACGTGTACACCCGCACGGGCGGTCCACATGGCAAACACAAAGGGCAATTCGGCCCAGCGACACCATTGGTCCCCCAAGTCCCATTCGGCCACGAATCCCGCGGGAGAGTGCATCGCGCGATCCCCAATC
>JASLRF010000350.1 GCA_030744095.1 Pirellulaceae bacterium
AAATGCCATCAGCTCAACCGTAGTGTCTAAAGTATCCTATTCCACTAGCTATGAAATCGATAGTGGGTGAAGTCACAACTGGTCCTCGGCTGATCAATGACGAATGACGAAACACCCAATGACGAGGTAATGGGGAAATCCGAAGCCCGAAGTAGTCAGCCAGCATGGCACAGCTCTGATTTCGTGACTGGCCGTTTTCGGAATTCATGATTCGGGCTTCTTTCGTCATTGGCCATTCGTCGTTTGTCATTCGTCATTTAAGATACAGGTGAAACACTGAGGGTGGCGCTGTCTCATTATTCCGCCGCAGGATTTTGGTCCAATTCTCCAGTGGTCTTGGGCTGACCCACCTGGTCGAGTCTTCTCAATAGCCGAGCCCGATTCACTCCCAACAGTCTCGCGGCCTTCGCCTTGTTTCCCTGTGCTCGATCCAACGCTCGGCGAATCAGCTCGCCTTCAATCTCCGCCAGGAATTCGTCCAACCGAATAGTCTCGTCCGGGACAGGCGGGGGATGCGCGGCGGCGGAAGTAAGCAGTGTGACACGATTCGGCAAATCACCCACTTCGATCCGTGGTCCATCGGCAGCCTGGCACGCTTGTTGAATCACTTCGGCCAATTCGTCCGTATCACCTTGCCAAGGCAGTGCACAAAGTTGATCGAGGGCCTCGGTCGTCAGGCCACTTAGCTGGCGCTGCCCGGCCGCATTGGCATCTTCGACAAACTGCTGTGCCAGAAAAGGAATGTCTTGCCGCCGCTTTGCCAATGGTGGCAACGCGATCTCCAACGTGCTCAATGCCAACGCTAATGGCCGATGGAATTGCTCTTCTCGCGAAAGGTCCAACAACCGATGTTGCGATGTGACGATGGTCCTCAATTTGAAGGTCGGCAGTTGGAAGAATGCCATCATTTCCAGTTGAGCGTCCAGCGAGAGCTTGTCCACATCCAACAGCAACAGCGTACCAGGAGGCTGAGCATCCGCATCGATGCACCGGCGCAAGAACGCCATCACAGTTGTTTGCAACAAGTCCGCATCCATAAGATCGCAGGAGAGGGGCATCAGCGGTCCTGCCGTCTTTGGATCGGCACCGCTGTGGATCGTACGTGCGATCTTCTCACACCCGCTGCCCGCGATCCCGAAAATCGCGACGCGCCCTTGACCAGCGACGGCCATACCAACCTGATCCCTGACGCGCCCGATGGCTGGGCTTTCGCCAACCAATCGTTCCACTCGAAACGGGATCCGGAGGGAAAGCGTGAGCGACTGCATCCGTTGACGTAGCGATTCGTCTTCGAGCGAATCAGACACTGGATGCTGGAGCACTTCTGACGTTTCGACGACGGCTATCGCGCCGACCGGTTCCAGTTGGCCTGTGCCCAGCGGAGAGAACCTCGCGATCCTTCGCGACACTCTGCTGCTCGCGTCCAGGCAGACCAGTTCTGTATTGACAGACTCCCCCGTGAACACTTCGGGCGGTGGGCATAGTGCCGCGACAAGATCGCCAGGTGCCGCCGAACTTCCACGGTAGTTACACTGTTGCCCGATTAAATGTTCTGGCGAAGTGCCCAGCCATGCGCAACACGCGTCGTTGCAGAAGACAATCCTTCGCCGGTCGTCCAAGACGTAGACCGGACGAGGACTTGTCTGGAGCAGGCTGACAAGTTCTTTTGGGACGGATCGTTTGCGCGCCATGAAAAACTCGACTAGTGGGAATTCGGCCGATGCGGCCTTTGGTCACATTGTACACCGCTGATCGTACTGGGCCGTGACGCCTTGCCGGAAAGAGGAGTCGGGAGTTCTTTTCGGTCATCGTTCTTTCCATCGCTTGCGACCTGTCATCCGAAAAAGACTCCCGACCCCGTCACGCCTAGATGGCGTGCAACTGGAGCTCAGTCACCGGCACGCTGGTCCTGAGCAAGCTGAGGCGATGGGATCACCCCGCGCGATTGGTTCGTGACGGCGGTGGCGGGCACGACGGCCGTCTCCACGAGATGCGTCACTTCAACGGCCAGGCGAGGAAACAAGCCCAGACCGAGCACCAAGCCGACGCAAAGAACCATCGCAGCTCTGGCACCGATACCTCCGTTCGCTGGAACATCTGTTTGCACGGGGCGAAAATACATCCTGGCGACAATCCGCAAATAATACGCCGCGGCGATGGCAGCGTTCAATGCGCCGCCCACGGCCAACAACGTAAACCACCGAGCGAAACTGGCATTATCGGAAGCGGCGGTCGCTGTATTGACGGCGCTGGAAAAGAGTGTCAATTTCCCCCAAAATCCAGCCAACGGAGGGATGCCGGCAAGCGAAAACATGAATACGGCCATCATCGCGGCGATGGCCGGTCGCTTACGTGCCAATCCGGCCAATTCGTCGATGCCGCTAACTTCGTGCTCGCTAGATCCCAGCACCACCAGCGTGGCAAATGTCCCCAAAGACGCACAGACGTAGACCAGAAGATAGAACAGCGTGGCGCTAACGCCACCAGCGGCCGAGGTACCTTCATGAAACGCGAAGGCGACGGCCACTCCAATTAACATGTAGCCGGCGTGTGCAATTGACGAGTAAGCCATCAGGCGACGAATATTGGTTTGCCACAGAGCGCAGACGTTACCGATTGTCATCGTCAGCACGGCGAGTACGATCGCCAGTTGCCAGCCAATGTCCGCAACCCAAGGCATCGCGACCACCAGCAAGCGGAGGATGGCCACAATCCCAGCGATTTTGGGTGCGACCGCCAGCAGGCCGGCGTTGGAATTCGAGCAACCTTGGTAGACATCCGGTGCATAAAAATGAAACGGCACCGCGGCAATCTTGAATCCCAGTCCGGCGGTTAGCAGGATCAAAGCGATCGGTGCGATCGCCACAGACAACGTGTCACTCACGGCACTGGCGTCCAACGTCACCGATTGGACACTCGCTTGCCCCGCCACGCCAATCAGGGTGGTGGTGCCGGCGATCCGGGCCAGGGCCGCCCGACCCCCGGGCACGGCGATCGCCGTGGCGCCGTCCCCCGCGCTGGCCGCCAGCCAGGGCACGCCGACGTCGAAGCCGAACCCACCGATGCTGATGGAGTCGTCGTGGTAGTAGAGCGTCGGCGTGCGATCG
>JASLRF010000351.1 GCA_030744095.1 Pirellulaceae bacterium
GCCACAACAACTGTGGATTTCTCACGCTGGATCGGCGGAACCTTGCAGAGTCGCACGGCCGTAGGCCACGGGTCTAAAACCTACTACTTCCAGACCGCTTCGGTAGAAGCGGAGTAGTCTCCATATGCTTCATGCAACCGGGCCGAAGTGACTTGTCTCTTGTGGATCCAGACGCGGTAGTCCAGTCGCAGAGGTTTCCCCGGCAGAAACGTCTGCGGTTCGATGCCGGGCCAACCGACGCAAAGCGGGCCGTAGTGGCGGGTGAGCCAAGTCGGCGGAAAGTCCGGATGCTTGGGATGGACCAACAGAGCCGCGCCGCTCGCCGCTTCCGCGCTGCCGAACTCTGCTGTCAAATCGGCCCATGCCAGAGGCGTGTCGGGCAAGTCCCGGTCAGTGCGTCCGTTCGGTACGGTGATCATCGTACTTTGGCGCGAGCGCGGTGCGAAGCGAATCGTCAGTCCGCCGTAGCTCTTACCTTCGGCACCTCGCAACGTCACCGGTTGATCCGTGGGAATCCAAGTTAGAGAAATATCGATCGCGCGTGCGTCGTCGGACGCTTTGAAGACTCGCAGCCAAACACGTTCAATCATCACCTGCTTGTCGCCAACAAACCAACCATTCTCGACGGCCATCACCGAGGCGAGCGGGCCCGATTCACGGTGGATCCAGCGAACAAACTTTTGGTGGATCTTGCGAGACATCCACAAGTCATACTCCTGCCCACCAACGCCAACATGCGGCCAGGTCCAGAAAATGCCGTGATGGTGATAATGATCCTTGGGAAAGTCAGCAGTAAGCACTTCGCCGTTGAGTCCCCACACCGGATGAATGTAGCAAGCCCGCTTACGCCGATGGTCGTTCTCGGGAACATCCTTGTTCACAACTTCACCGTGGTTGTAGACCAGTACCGGTCGTTCGCCTTCCCAGAGCCCGAGCGACGTCTCGCTCGTCTCGCGGTATTCAAATGGTCCGCCAACGCGCTTTGCCGACACAACCGCCTCGAGGCGGAACCGGCGCTGATCGCGTGCACCGTCTCGTGGTGGAATGACGGCAAGCAGCTCTCCGCCTTCGAGTTTGGCTGAGCCGTCGTCTGCAGCCAGTGCGACGAATTGGACAGGCACCGTTGCCTGTGGATGATCAACCTCGGCGAGTTGCCATATCTTGTTCCTCGCAACTTTCGCATCTTGTGGCAGCGGAATCGCTACATGCAGGACACGATTACTGGTAGACGCAACGAGAGTTATCGCTGGTTGACCGTCGCCTCCGGTGTCGCAGGAAGTCACGTTTGCCGTGATCGTCTGGGCGAACAGAGGAGACAAAGAGCAACCAACCATCAAGGCGGTGGCGATACCAAACTGTTGCCCGCGGTTCATCTTTCACTCCAATTCTTCAAGTTCGATTCACTCCCACGGCACAGGGCCGGATGTTGTCAGAACGGTCAAGAGAGGTGCTCAATGAGAGCTGACCAGGGGTACACGAAGCGTATCGCTCTAATGTCGCCGAAGCGGAAGAACTGAAGCGGCACATGAACCTAAGCGACCGAGCGAAGCTAAGCGACGCAAAGTTCCCGGGCCACAGTAACTGCAGCGCTGGCATTGTTGCTGTAACCGGCAGCACCAATCGAATCAGCGAATTGCTGAGTTACCGGCGCACCTCCAATCATCACTTTGCACTGCGCTTCCAGCCCGGCTTCGCGGACTGCCTCGACGACTGCTTTCATTCCGGTCATGGTTGTCGTCAACAGAGCTGACACGGCGATGATGTTGGCACCACTCTCCTTGGCTTGGGAAACAAACTTCTCGGGTGCGATGTCAACGCCTAAGTCAATGACCTCGAACCCGCCGCCTTCAAGCATCGACGCCACCAATCCCTTGCCGATGTCGTGCAGATCCCCTTTGACTGTGCCGATCACTACGCGGCCAACTGGCTCGACGCCCTTCTCCGCTAACAATGGCCGCAGTATTTCCAAGGCACCCTTCATCGCGCGACCAGCGATCAGCAACTCGGGAACGAAGTACTCGTTATTTTCGAACCGCCGACCGACTTCATCCATCGCTGGGATCATTTGGCCGGTGACCAGATCCTGTGGCTCGACTTCCGCAGCAAGCGCCGCTTGAGTTACTTCGACTGCCGTCTTGGCATCCCCGGTAAGAACTGCATCGTACAGTTTCGACACGTCAGGTGTAGCATCAGGCATGGTAGCTCCTGTACTCGATCGTAAGATCTAGCTCCTCGAATGATTGTTGGTTAGCGTAATGACTTCCTGGTTCGTGTAGTGACTTCCTGGTTCGTGTAGTGACTTCTTGGTTGGAGTAACGTGCGCCTCGCTGTTTGCATTCAATGTTATACCTGGAATCGCTACACATTTTCAATTGGATAAGTTCCCGAGACGAGCGCTTCGTCGTACATGGCGTGCACATTTTCGGGGGGGACTTCGCGTTGGATGTTGTGTACAGCGCACAGCACGTAGCCACCGCCGGGCGCCAGTGTGCGAATGCGGTCGCGCACTTCGCGTCGCACGTCTTCGGCCGACCCGCGACACATCACTTGCTGCGTATCGATCCCGCCCCAAAATGCGATGCGGTCACCAAAATTTCTTTTTAGTATCGCCGGGTCCATCCCTGCCGCGTTGACCTGGACCGGGTTCAATGCATCGACGCCCAATTCAATGAAGTCCTCGACCATCGACACGACCGAGCCGCAACTGTGGTACAGGACCTTTGCCGGGCGATACTGCTTCAGCAAATCAAAGATGCGTTGCTGGTAAGGGATGATCTGTTTCTCATACATCTCGCGACGTACCATCGGCCCGTTTTGATAAGCGACATCGTCTCCATACAGGATGATGTCGAGGTTATCGCCTACCGCATCGAGCATCCGCTTGGACATCCGCAGCCACAGCCCCGTGATCTTGTCCATCAGCGATTCATAGAACTCGAGGTTGCCGGCCAGATCTAACATCCAACTCTCGTAGCCTCGCATCCATTGGGCGAGGTGCAACGGTCCAACGGGAAGGCTCAAGACCGTTGCACAATCTGTCTCGTTGCGCAGCCGTGCAGCGGCCTCGCTCAACCCTTGCGTGTAACCTGGGTCTTCGGGGTCCGGCCAAGGATAGCTTTCCAAGTCGTCCAGCGTCCGATCGCCGTCAAGTGGATTGACGGTATCCATGAAATGCCCTTGGGGATCGGGTTGCTCGCGGACCACGCCCCATTCGTCCTTGTAACCACCGTCCGGCGTTCGCCCGGTCGGTCGACTGTTACCCAGCAGCGGCAGACTTCGCGTGTCGATGTCGTAACGCTCGAGAATCTCTTCGTCGATTTCAGGGATCATCGAGCGTAGGCTCAGGACTTTTGCCGGACCCTCAAGTCCGTGAAATGCCTTGAGCTTCTCGTAGGCGCCCACATTGATCGACGTAGCCAATGTTCCACCCAGATCAAGTGGAACTCGATCGGGCTCTTCATGGTTGAGTGCTGCCAAGATACGCTCGCGATGATTCACGCTGCAACTCCTAAGCAAGTCTCAAAGGGTCCGGAGTCTTTTGCTGTATGTTGACTTCGCCGTATAACGCTTCGAGCTTCTCGCGGAACGCTTTGGAGTCTTTCCAGATCTTGCCGAGCTCGTGGCCCGTGACGAACAAGTGCTTCATTCTTTGAAGTCGATGTCAAACTACCTGCCCAGTCGAACTTGCGTTTTTGACTCCATTCATACGCAACAATGATTACCCACTTTACTACACATCTCTGTTGGAAACTAGTCGCAATGTATTGACGCGTAAGTGTTTCCCGTCTAACATCTTAACCAGACAATTTCGGTTTAGTTTAGTCTCCTTATGGTCGGAAACTTGTCGTACATGAGTCAAGTTCTAGCGACAGGCACCGACCGCAGGTTGGTCGGGGAGCGGGTTAACAAAACCGAGCGGTAGTTCGAATTGGCTCGAGGCCCTGCCTCGTTAGTGTCTTTCCAGCAACGATGACCCAACTGGCCCAAATTCTCAGGAGTTGATTTCTCCAATGGAATCCCGCCTTTGGTTGCCCACCACAGATTCGCACATCGGATGACTAGCGACTTTCGGCACAACACTCAAAACGGCCTTGAAGAGAGTGGCTTGACCGTCGATCGTCTGCTCCGACCGTAGTTAGCCCCCTACAGGATTGAAACAAATTCCCCAGGAGTCATTCGGATGTACCGGACATCTAATGGTATTAACCGCGCGATGGTCGTCTGGTCTACGTTCACACTTCTTGCTACGGCATCACTTGTGCACGTGGTTCCTTGCGCCTTCGCAGTCGATCTGGCTGGGACAGTGGCGGCAACCAGAAACGCTGATCGCAGTCCATTGCAACTCGCTGTCTCGCCGGATGGGAAACGCGTGTTTACGGCCAATCGTACTGCCAACAGCATCTCCATCATTGATGTTGCTTCTCGCCAAGTGACTGGCGAGATAACGGTCGGCGCGGGACCAAACGGCGTCGCTGTCAACCCCGGTGGGAATACCGTCTATGTGGCAAATCGCCTGGACGACACGGTCTCGGTAGTGGATGTGGCCACCGCAAAGGCCACACATCAAATCGCGGTCGCCAATCAGCCTTACGATATTATCGTTGGCAACGACGGTGCGGTTTACGTTACCTGCGTTGGCAAAGACGAAGTAGTGCAAATAATCGACGGCGGGACAGGCACCGTCAGGCAAACCATTCCCGTCGATCAGAACCCGAGGCATTTGGCGCTGTCGGCCGACGAGAAGACGTTGTTGGTCACCTGCGATGTATACGACACGACGCGGTATCTCGATGTGATCGATCTGCCGAGCGGAAAAGTTCGCCAGCGTATCCCGCTGGATATGGTCAGCACCATTCGCGGCGTTGCGTTCGTGCGGCCGGACGTAGTCATGGTGGCGCATGTCAACCCGAACCCTTTCGCCCCGCTGACTCAAGTCCAGCAGGGGTGGGTCAACACCAACGGGATCACGCTCGTCTTCCTCTCTGACGAGAAGCCACAGACAGTCGGGCTACTGTTCGACGAAGTCACACGATATTACTCCAACCCGTATGACATCGCGATCACGCCGGACGGAAAACTCGCGTATGTGACCTGTGGCGGGGCCGACCAGGTACTTGTGGTGGACGTCACCAAAGCGATCAACCTGATCAACAAAACACCGATTGAGAAACGTCCCCTTCTCCGCAACACACTCAGTGTCAGCCGGCAGTTTGTTGCTGCACAGATCCCGGTCGGAGTGAATCCCTATGGAATCGTCATGGCCCCAGACGGCAAGTTCGTCTTCGTCGCTAACCATCTGGGCAACACGGTTTCGATCATCAATGCGAGGTCGCAGCAAGTCGAAGCCGTGGTCGACGTGGGCCACAAAACGGAAATGAGCCAATTGCGTCGCGGCGAGATCCTGTTCAATGCGGCAAGCCTCTGTTTCCAAGGCCAGTTCTCCTGCGCGAGCTGTCATCCCGAAGCACACACCACGGGATTGAATTGGGACTTGGAGGACGATGGGCTGGGCAACGTGAAGAACATCAAGACCTTTCGAGGTGTGGCAGATACCGGCCCATTCCGCTGGCAAGGCGAGGCGTTGACGATCGGTGACAACGAGTGCAGCCCGACGGTGACGGGAGCCATGCGTGGGCAGGCGCTGAGCGAAAGCGACCTGCGAGCGCTGGAGGCCTACGCCACCAACGTACCTTTGCTTCCCAACCCTTACCACGACAAAGACGGCGCGATTTCCGCGGCAGCCGAGCGAGGCAGGGCCATCTTTGAGGGCAAGGCTTCTTGCGATCGGTGCCACAAAGGGCCAGCGTTAACAATCGGCAAACGTCGTTTCGTCGACACGGGTGAAGGGCGTTATGACACGATCGAACTGAGCACGGGAACAAAGATCTTCCCCACGCAGTTTGACGTGCCGCATTTACTGGGTGCTTGGGACAGCGCTCCATATTTGCACGACGGGCGCGCCAAGACGTTGCGCGAAGTCTTCACAAAGCACAATCCCAACGACAAGCACGGCAAGACGTCCGGACTTTCTGCACAAGAGCTGAACGATCTGATCGAGTATTTGAAGACGCTTTAGCAGCCTGTTGGTTTTCATGCATTGAGCACTTATAGGCCGCGAACAAGTAACCGTCTACTCGACAACTGACGATAACTTTGGGAGAAACAGCCGTGAAACGACGCGAGATGCTCTTGACGGCCGGAGCCACCGCACTTGGCACTTCAATCTTTCCAACGGGATGGGCTGCCGCCGCCGGCAGGAAGAAGCAGAAAGTGCTCTACTTCACCCGCAACGTCGGTTTCTATCA
>JASLRF010000352.1 GCA_030744095.1 Pirellulaceae bacterium
GCTGGACCTACACGGGGCGCCCTACCACGGCCGAAACCGTAAAACGCCCCGCTACCTGGAAGGAAAGCTGGGCAAACCCACGAGACAATAGCGAAACTCTGGCTATCGTGGGCTAACAATTGCGAGTCGCGGCACTAGTGAATTCTCTTTCAGAGGAGGGGACCGTCATGACTCGGTCACGCAAAGCATTTACGCTTGTCGAACTGTTGGTGGTGATTGCTATTATTGGCATCATCATGTCCATGCTGCTACCTGCGATTCAAGCCGCGCGTCACAGCGCTTGGAAACTTCAGTGTTCGAATAGATTGAAGCAGTTGGCCATCGCCACAAAGGGGCACGAAGCTAGTAAGGGACGACTTCCGGGTGCCATGGAAGTCGTTGGGGGCAAGCGGGCCAGTTGGGTCGTCCCGTTGTTTCCTTACGTCGGGGAACGACAATTGTACGACCGTTGGGTAGATCCCACGGTTACCCAAGCGACCGCAAATACGCACTACATTAAGTTGTTCATTTGTACGGCTCGTCCAGGCCTTGATACCAGCGTGGCCAGCAACAGCTATATCGCGAACATAGGCTTTGGACCGCGCGGCAGTGACCCGTCACCTTTCGGTCCTGCAGCTACAGTAACTGCGCCGACCAGCAGCTACAACTATTGGGTTGCCCACCGTAAGGCAAATGGCCCCTTTGTCGATCGCTATACCGCCACGGCGAACGGTTGGAAGATTGCAAAAGATCTGATTACCGTCAGCTCGACGGATTTTCGCGATGGGACGAGTAACACAATCCTGTTTTCCGAAAACTTGGCTGCCGGACAGTGGCACGTGACCGGAATGCCAACGGGCATGGTGTGGTTGTATGCCAACGAGTCAGGAGTGCCCGTCAATTCGGGATATGAAACTCAAGCGGTGCTCGCACCGTCCGCGGTACCCGCCGTAGCCAGGATCAACGGCAACAAGATGACGCTTGCCAGCGTGACCGCTCCAGAACATGCTCGTCCGTCGAGTAGCATTCGGGTGGCGTCAACGTGGCGTTTGCGGACGGCAGTGTGCGTTTCTTGAACGAGAAGATCGTGTACCACGTTTATCAGTCGCTGTTGACGTTGCATGACCGACACTCGGACATGCCGTACCGACTATATGTGTTGAATGGAAATGATTTCGAACAGTAAGAGCGTCTGCGACGCTCAAGGTTCGAGAGATTGCCGGTTCAACGCCCGCACAATTGTGCGGGCGTTTTTCAGGCGCGGGTCATCATCTTCGCCGCCCACGCTACTTCTTGCCTTGCCGCCGCTTCTCGGCGAAGAACCGGGTCAAGATTGCACCGCACGGTTCCGCCAGCACACCGCTGACCACGTCGGCTCGATGGTTGAGGCGGAAATCGTCCAACAAGTGATACAGTGATTGCACCGCCCCTGTTTTGGCGTCAGTCGCCCCGTAAACCACGTGGGGAATTCGTGATTGCACAATCGCGCCGGCGCACATGGGACACGGTTCGAGCGTCACATAGAGTGTACAATCTTCCAGCCGCCAGCTTCCCAGCGATTCGGCGGCCTGTGTTATGGCGATCATTTCCGCGTGCGCCGTCGGGTCGTGCAACATCTCCCGTTGGTTGTAGGCGGCAGCGATGACCGTGTGTCCGTGCACGATGACTGCGCCCACAGGAACCTCATCTTTGGCCAGCGCTTGCTCGGCCTGTTGCAGCGCCATCCTCATGTAGACATCGTGCATAAGCAAATCGAAATGGATGCGTGGTTCGGATCTCTGATGTCGAGCGCTAGGGTTGGGCTTTGTCTCTTGTCAGTTCGCGAATGCGAATCTTCCGTAGTGCCGAACGCGTTTCAAAGGCGGCGATTCCTAAGGGCGCGGATAGATCGACTTCTCCACGCGTGCTGATCTTGTGGCCGACAAGGCTCTGGTCGACGACCTGCTTCTCGTCGATCCACGCCGAGATGTTCTTCGGCGTAACCCGCACACGAATCTTGTACCAGCGTTCAGAATCGAAATTCATGTACCGTGTTGTTTTGTTCTCAGAAGCGTCTTTGCCATCAATGCTGGATAATCCCACCACGGCTCCCGCCCATCCACCGACAATGAAACTGCAATGGGATTTGTCCACCGGAAACGTCAGTGCGCAAAAGAAATCGACTCCGTCAACCTTCATCGCTTCCAGGCTGATTTCGTAATTTGTGCGCGGAAGCTGTTTTCCTTTATAGGTGATTCCGGTTAACGACGATCCAAAATCCATGTGGATAACGCCGTCTTCGACTGTCACATCGCCCTCTCCGCCAAAATTGGTGATCTTCCAATCTGTAAGAGTCCGGCCATCGAACAGGTCGCGCCATTTGACGCCTTTCTTTTCCTGACCGGCTTGATCGTTGTCATCGGCCGTGGCCAGTGAGACAAAGGCTGCTAGCATCAGCGCAAACATAGAAGAAGAAAGCAAATAGGAAGGTCGTATCATCGTGGCTCCCGGAATTCGAGTTCTTGTGCGGAGAAATCCCGATTGCCTGATAGTAACCGTGAGGTATACTCTTTTGCAATCACTTGTCCGCACGGTTTCAATGCACCAAATCTTCCGGGGCGGAATTCCCGTCAGCTGGTTTTTTGCCTTTCAACTAGTTCGCCATGGTCTCACATCTGCGCCGCACTGTCATTGGCTTGCTGGGACTGTACTGGTTGGCGTTGTTTGTGGGCACGCACATCCCCATTACTTTGAAGGGGGGACATGGCAGCGACAAGGTACTGCATTTTTTGGCATATGCGGGCCTTGCATTCTTGATGTCCCTTGTCGTTGGCGGACGCCGACCAACTTGGCGGGCATTTGTCTTGGTATTGGTAGTGACCTTGACATACGCTGGATTCGACGAGTTTTCTCAACTGCTGGTTGGTCGTCACTGCGATTTTTGGGACTGGGTTGCTGACTTTGTGGGTGTCGGGTTTGGCCTGTTTGGCTATTGGGTCGTGGCAGTGATATATCAGTTCTGGTTGCTCGCCGGCAACCGCCCAAAGGCTGAAATCGCAACACGGTAGCGAATGAGCTGACTGGAGAGACGAATCATGGCCAAGTTCGCAGTCGTCCTGGCCGCAGCAGGCAAGAGCAGCCGTTTTCGAGACAAGCACTATAAAAAGCCGTTTGCGCCGCTAAAGGACCGAGCTGTCTGGCTGCATTGCGCGGACAAGTTTCTCAATCGCGATGACGTGGTTCAAGTGTTGATCGTGATTGCACCAGAGGATCGCGAACGATTTATGGATTCATTCGGCGCGAATGTCGCTATCCTAGGCATCGATGTCGTTGAAGGCGGCGCGGAACGATCGGATTCGATTGCCAATGCTTTGGAACGCGTCAATGACGAAGTGGACTATGTCGCCGTCCATGATGCGGCTCGACCGTGTCTGGCCAACGAGTGGATTGATAGCGTCTTCCTGAAGGCGGCGACCACAGGGGCTGCGATGCTGGCGATTCCGATCACCGGTACCGTGAAACGGGTTGGCGAAAAGGGGGTGATTCAGGAGACAGTGCCACGAGACAACTTGTGGGAGGCGCAAACGCCGCAAGTCTTTCGCAAAGGTATCCTGTTGAAGGCCTACGCACAACGTGGCAATCAACCGGCGACAGACGACGCAGAACTTGTGCAGCGGAGCGGCCAGCCGGTAACCGTCGTCACGGGCTCACCCATCAACTTGAAAATCACAACGAAAGAAGATCTGCGGCTCGCGGCAAACGCATTGAACGCGCTGCCGAAACCCAAACTGCCCGGTGCGACCCATCCCTTTGCAGACGATGATCTCTGGCGTTGAGTCGAGATTTTCGAGCCTGTTTTGACTGAGTATCACGAATCCATGAAGTTTGACATCTTTGCCGACCTGAAGTGGCGCGGGCTCATCCACCAGTCAACCGACGATGCCAATTTGCCCGCCTGGCTTGGGGACCGTCGCACTGTTTACATCGGATTCGATCCGACGGCGGACAGCTTACACGTTGGCAGTTTGATGCAATTGATGTTGCTGCGTCGCTTCCAATGCGCGGGACATCGACCGATTGCACTTGTCGGTGGCGCGACTGGAATGATCGGCGACCCTAGCGGCAAGAGCGATGAACGCAATTTGCTGTCAATCGATGCACTGAGGGCAAATGTCGTAGGTCTGGAAAGTCAGATGCGACGGTTTCTGGACTTCGACTCCGCCGAAAATGGCGCGCTGCTAGTCAATAACTTCGATTGGATGCGCAAATTCAGCTACCTAGACTTCCTCCGCGATGTTGGCAAGAACTTTCCTGTCAACGTGATGCTGGCGAAGGACTCGGTGAAAGGGCGACTGGAACGGTCCGATGCCGGATTGAGCTACACCGAATTCAGCTACATGTTGCTACAAGCCTACGACTTTGCCTATTTGAACGAAGCTCACGGTTGCGAACTGCAGATCGGCGGCAGCGACCAATGGGGAAATATCACTGCCGGCATTGACCTTGCCAGACGGATGTGCCGAGCGCAACTTTATGGAATCACTTCGCCACTGCTGACTGACAGTGAAGGAAAGAAGATCGGCAAGACTGAAAGTGGCACCAAAGTCTGGCTGTCCGACCGACGTACGAGCCCATATCTGTTTTACCAATACTGGATCAACATGCCGGACGACGATGCCGGGAAGTGCCTGCGATTCTTGACGGAAATGCCTCGCGAAGAAATCGAGGCGCTCGACCAGGCTCGCCGTAACGAACCACAACGGCGGGAGAGCCAGCGTTGCTTGGCCGAAGAATTAACACGATTGGTACACGGCGAGTCGGGACTGGCGGCGGCACTGGGCGCGACCCAAGCTTTTTTTGGCGGTGAAATCAGTGGACTCTCCGACCATCAACTGATCGAGATCTTCCCAGATGTTCCAAGTAAGACATATCCAATCAGTGTATTGGATGGTGAAGGGCTTGGGATTTTAGACGCGCTGGTCGATACAGGGTTGGCAAAGTCGAAGGGCGAGGCCCGACGGTCCATCCAACAGGGTGGAATCTACGTCAACAATCGTCGTGTTTCCGATCCAGAAACCAGGCTAACGAGGTTGGATCTGGCGAGCGATTCCGTGATCGTGCTCCGCTCGGGCAAAAAACGCTACGCGCTGCTGCGATTCACCGGCTAAGTGAAATCGAGGCGTGACGACCCCAAAAACGCGGGGAAACCTCGAATAAGCTATGATATTATAGGGTCTTCATGTCTGTTGACTCGTCAAGCGGTGCGGATTACTATTCCATCGCCGAATAACCGTCAGCCGGTTCTCCTCTTGGCTTTGTGGCTATCCCACTAATTTGCTTGAGTGAGTGATTCCGTGCGCATCAACATTCGTCTGATTTTCGCTTCACTGATCTTGCTGTCGACCGTCGCCGGCGGCGTGGCGCTGCTGCTTTACTCGGCGTCGCGCCACGAACCGCAGTTCTATCAGCAGGCGCTGCGGGTCGAGCCAGAACTGCAACGCGAGGCAGGCGACGAGTTGGAAAAAGGTGTGCTCCAGTTGCACAACACGGCGCGTACCGAAGGACGTTGGGAAGCGGTTTTTACGGAAGCGCAGATCAATGGCTGGCTCGCCGCCGACTTGCCCGAAAAGTTCCCGCATTTGTTACCGGCCGGTACGGATCAACCGCGCGTTTCAATTGATCCGCAGCGAATCAAAATCGCCTGTCGCTACCAACGTGGAAGTGTGAACACGGTCATTTCGTTTGATCTGACTGTGGATTTAACGAGCGAGACTAACACGCTGGCGGTACGTGTCTCGAAAGTCCGGGCCGGCGCATTGCCAGTACCACTCAAACGATTTCTAGCACCCATCACGAAGGCGAGTGCGAATTCTGACATCACTTTGCGTTGGGGCCAGGCCGATGGTGACCCGGTGGCTTTGGTAACCGTTCCCCACCAGCATGAAGACTACTCGCATCGTGAAATCTATTTGGAGACCATCGAGATTCGCGATGGTGAGATTGCGTTGGCGGGACGCACGCAAAAATCTGGTGAAAACCAGCATGTCGTCGCTCGACTGTTGCAAGGACCGAAGACGACCGCCGGCAGTCAATCCGATGTTGGCTTGTCGAACGTAATCATCCAGCGGTGATCGACACCGGCGGTGAATCTGACGCGGCCGTTCCACCGACGCCCGCGCAGATCGAGCACCCATTGTTCCGGGCCCTCTTCCAGCACGTCGAAGTCGCCGCAATCCCATTGCCTGACGTCGCCGCGACCACGCGACACGGGGCCCTCGAAGTCGAGGTAATCCAGGCGATGATCCTCAAGCTGATCGACGTGTAACGATTGCCCAGCGGTCGGCTCTTTTGGACACGCGAAAGTCCGCAGCACGTCGCCACACTCGAACATGAGGTCCCAATGCAGAGGGCGTGTCGAGTCAGGACCGGGATGATGGCGAAGAATCACAAAGCGTGGCATGGTTAGTCAATTCTCGTTGACCATCGTCTCTTCGACCACAGCGATAGGCTGCGGGGTTCGCAGGCTGCTGACTTCGACGCGAAATGGCCATGGTCCAACTTGCCGGCCGACAACCCCGATACGAAACATCCGCGTGCCGCCAGGTCGCATTTCAGAGATTCGTTCGACTCTGACAATCCGGTTGTCATCGCTGATGGAGATCGACAAGTCGGCCGAAAGGCTCACGAATCCGTCGTATTTCAGGCCTTCCGGAAGGTGAAACGTCACCTCTACGTTGCGATCTTGGATGTTGCGGTCATTCTTAAGCTCGATGAAGTAGGTTGTTTTTTGACCTAAGCCGATCGGGTCTTCGGTCTCGGCCATCGAGATTTTTAGTGTACCTGAAACGGGGGCTGTCGGTGGAACGTCGTCTATCCGAGGTGGTGGTTCGTCCAGTGGTACGACCGGGGCTGCCTGAATCGTCGTCGTTGTCGTATCTGCCGCCGTGATTGCTTGGCCCGTGGTCACGCGGACAGCCATTTCCGCTTGTGCGTTGGGTGGATCACAGGTGCACTGGATCCGGCGTTCTGTCGTCTCGCCTGGTTTCAGTGACGGGATGTCCCACAACAGACCTTCTTGCGTGTATCGTACGCCCGGAGAAATCGCCGTTGGTGTGAGGCTCGCATCGGGCACGGCCAGTAGTTTGACGGCGGTCAATTCAGCCTCGCCGGTGTTGGTCACGCGAATCTTGTAAATGGCCGATTCGCCCGCGGTCCGTTGTTCAGGGCCGGTCACTTCAACCACCACACTGCGATGCGGCTCCGTCGCATCGACACAGGCCCGCAAGCTGGCGGCATGACCTCCGGCGGCGACGACTTCGACCGTGTGACAATGCTGGCCCGCCCTTTGGACAATAAAACTGACACCGATCTGTCGCACGTCGCCAGGGACCAGGTCGCCAATGGCTCGTTCGATCGGGCTCCGTTCTCCGCCCGTGTGACGTAAGCCCGCATCGAATTGGTCACGGATGATCACGTTGGAGACGGGCTGATCACCGGTGTTGGAGACTTCAATGTTGAAGTGCACTCGCTCGCCAACTTTGGCCGTTGTGGGCGGGTCGAGCACACGCAGGCCCAGCGCGGATTGCACGACCCGGGTCGACACACTACTTTCTGCCGACACGCCTCCGTTTGCATCGGCACGAACGTGCAGCCTCTGATCGCCCGCGCCGTCTGCGCGGCACCGAATTTCAAAGCGGTGCGTTTCCCGTGGCCCCAGGTTTCCAAGCTGCCAGCGCAATTGACGTGTCAACTCTTTTGACGGCGGTGGCGTGCTTCCGAGGTACTTCATCAGCACGGGGATTTCGGCCACCATGATAGTATCTTCGGCAGGTAAATCACCAGGGTTAGTGACTTCCACAAGGTAGCGTAAGGTCGCGCCCACCGCGACGGTCGCCGGGCCGCTGGTCTGCACCGTTAAGCCCGGAGCGCTCCATGTGACGGTTGTGAAACCGGTTCCGACTGGGACATTCTCTGGACTGCCAATCGTATCTCGCGGTGTCAGGATCTGTACACGAACTTGCGTTGTGCCAGGACCGACAGTTCGTGGCAGCAATTCCGCGCTAGCGACTCCTTTCGTGTCGGTGTTGACCTCAATGGTCTTCTGACCATTGGCTTCAAAGACGACATCTGGCCCACTGATGATCTCGTAGCGCACCAGCCAATGCTGTGCGCCTTCGCCAGATGATGCACGCGTGACATTGGTGGTCAAAGTATGACGCTGGCCGGCTCGCACGACGGCTGGGCCGGGGAGGGCCCATTGTGCGTCAACCCAGTGGACCTTTGCAGTCTGTCGGCGTTGTTCCCAGTTCTCGGCACCAGTTGCCACCGCCGAGATGTAGCTGACGCCTTCGCTGGGCGACGTGATCGTAATCCACGACTGGCCTTTTCGCAGCCATACATCGTCGCTCGGATCGGGTGTGCCACGATCAATCCAGTGCGCGCTGGACGAAGTGTGGGCAATCGCAAAGTTGCTGCTTAACTTCTTCGGCGCTTTGTCCAACAACTTTGCGAAGTTTGAATGACCGGTTTTGTTTATGTCGACAATGTTGCCGACACTTTCCTGCGACATCGTCCATTCCACCGGTTGCTTCGTTACGTAGTAGCCGCGTGGTCCGCAAATGCCTCCCAACAGCACCACCTCAGTGCCGATGGGTGCGACCATCTTCGTGGGCGAGACGATGAGTCGATCCTGGGCCCTTGGAAACGCAACGGCTTGTGTTCCGGGGATGACCGGGCAGGGTGGAACGCCCGTACCGATTGGTGCCATGGGGCCGATAACAGTCGACGCTTCAGGGCAGGGCGGCACGATCGGTGGCTCGGTAAAAGCGGGACGCGGAAAAAATGAGTGCCCTTGCCCGGGCGCGGCCGTGGGAAAGACAGTGGTTGTCGTGGCAGGTGCGAAAATCCGCGTACCCGTCGGATCAATTGCAGGTACGCGCACATTGGCGCAACCTGTTAGCAAAGCACATACGGCCAATCCGATGACGGTATTTCTGGTTGTTGCCGAAATCCACATGCGCAATCGCAATCCAAAGGGAGACGAAAGGAAACCTTTCGCGAAAACGTAGCACGCGTTTTGGCAACCTGTGGCGATTAATCACCAAACAGTGATGCCAAAGTGCAACGGTTTTTGGCAAACCCGTTGGATTGAAACAGTGGCGCGGATTATGAGGTGAACGCCGCGCTCAGTTCATTGAGCAATGCACGTTCGGAGATGGAAATCCGATCCAGCCCCAGCGCACCGCCAGCCGCCTTGGCCACTTTCTCTGCCCGACCCATGACCGATGCCTTGAGGCCCTTCAACTCACCAGGCGAAAGCTGATGGGCGAGGGCACCGACATAACTGATCCATGCCTCTTTCAAGACGAGCCCTGGTTGTTGCGATAGCCAGTCTTCCAAAAGCTGAAGACAGACGGCGTTGATGCCCTCAGAATTGGCAGCCGAAATCACCGCCCTGCGCTCTCTTTCGTCGATTTTCCCGTCGGCCCAGGCGACCAACACCAACGGTGCCAACGACATCGCGGCAAACGACTCTCCCCTAATCCCGGTAGCCGCCAGTTTGTCGAGGACCGCTTCATCTTCGAGATGGCATATCTCACGTATGGCCTGTTTGGCGTTATCGGTGGTCACTTTCTTTTTCAGTTCTGCAAGCAACTCTTGATTGCGTGCATAGAAAAACGACTCTTCCAGAGCCCGTTCACGTTCGCGAAATGCATCGCCGTGTTGCATTTTTTCGGATCCAAGATAAAGGTAACTGACTTGTATCAATAGTCTTACGGTTTATTGTAACGGTCCATAGCAGGCTTGGCTATCGCTCCTGCCCAAGACCTGACATGTATGACTCTCGGAGCTGAGTTCGTGAATCCGGGCTGGTTTACGTTCTTCACGTGGTGCTTTTGTCACTTCGCCTAACCCATGCGATAGACTTAGGATAAAAGGTACGACTACCAACGAGGAAACAGGGGTGGCTTAGAGTTGTTTGGGGTATCTTGAAATACACTTTTTGCCGGGAAACTCGTCCTAATAGCCCCTTTCTACGTACTCACGCAAAAGGTCGTTATTCGGCAATCTTCCCGTAGATTAAATCAACGATTCCTGATAAGAAATTGGATAGAGGCCGTTTTGGGCGTCATCTTGCCGTTCGGCGAAAGCAACACTGAAGTGGTGGAGCTGCCTGTTTTGAACAGACTGTTCTCGGCATTCAGACGTCCCCGCGAGATCAATCATGCGCATTAATAATCAAGGAGTAATTGGCATGGGAGCCCACAAGCGTACCTTCAGGGTACTCGCAGTTTTTCTTGTGCCGCTTTGCCTCGGATTGGTTTCCGTTCGGCTGGTTCGGGGTGCCGACGATGCGCCGCAACCGGAGGGCAGCGAGGCCGCGAAGACCGACGTGTCACAGACATTGCAAGAGGCGAAAGGAGGTTTTCGACCGATTTCGCCAGAGACGGTCACACAGTCAAGATCCGAGTTAGACGCATCAATCCAGCAGCTGGTGGATTTCCTAGAGGTCAATTCGGATGACGCAGACCGTTTGAAATCACAGCTCAAGTGGGATGTGATGACAGCCGAGCTTGCCAAGGAGAAACCGAATCTCGGCACGCTTGATGAGTCGCTCAACGCATTTCACGAGAACGTAGACGGTTTGGAAGCTGCGCCATTTTTGGAGACGCGTGCTTTATTGCGAACATACATGAACACCGTGTTGTTTTCCGGCGACGCCGAAAAGACTAAACAAGCCTACGCAACGCGGATGGAGGACCTGACAAAGCAATTGGGCAGCTATGCAACGGCTCCGAAGACTGACACGGCAATCGCGATCGGTCGACATTTGGGTTGGTTCGAGCGTGCGCGGCAGTCACCGCAGGTCATTAAGACGGTTCGAGAGCAGTACTCACATCCAAATCTGTTTGCGGAAGTCTCTCATCGGCTCTTTGCTGCGGGCATCGACGACGAAGTCGAGCAGTCGCAGCAAGTGACGAGTTACATTTTGGGTACATCGATTTATGGCACTGCCAACATCTCAGGTCGCATTACGTCGGCCTTCGTGCCGGATCCCGAGCGGGCCTCATTCGATCTGCTTCTCAAGGGAAATATCCATTCAGACAATGTCGGGTACAACGGGCCCGTGACGATCTACAGCACCGCCAATACTTCGATTGATGCGGGCAAACGCGTCCACATTGACGCAGCTGGTTTCTTGACAGATTCCGCGTGGGCTCGCTGTGCCACCGGATCGAATATTCACAGCATCGCTGCGCGTAGTTGTCTCGTTCGAAAGATCGCCTGGAATCGGGCCGCGAAAAACAAGACAAGAGCCGAACGATTGGCAGCAGGACAAGCTCAACAACGTGTTGCCGGGAACTTCGACGAACAGGCTGCCGAGTTGCTAGCCGAGCCGGAAACGGGCTATGCAGATCAGTTTCGCAATCCATTGATTCGCCGTGGTGGTTTTCCCAAGGTGATGAAACTGAGCACCCTAGTGAATCGCTTGACCGTCAAAATGTTGCAGGAGAATCCTTTTCAGTTGGCGGCACCGAGCGCGCCTCCGGCAATTGGCGAGGGTCATGATCTTGCAGTTCGCGTACACGAGTCGTTGGCTGGCAATTTTTCGGAGTCCCTGCTAGGCGGTATCAAAGTGACGGACGAGCAGATGGTGGAGATGTATGTGGAAGCCAGTCGAGAGGTGCCGAAAGAGATGCAAATCACGGATGAAACCGATCCTTGGGCCATTACGTTTGCTCGGACCCAGCCCATTAGCGTCCGCTTTCACGAAGGAAGTGTGCATATCGAAGTTCGCTTGCGCAGCCTGCATCGCGGCGAGGAATATCCTGCGGTCAATCTTGCCGGAGACGAGATTCGGATTGCCGCGGACTACAAGCTCGACATGGCCGACGGTGGGATTCAGTTGGTGCGTCCCGAGGGTGATGTACAGATCGACTTTCTCCAACGTGGCAAGATCGTGGGTGGCTTGGCGCAAGCCGCACAGAAAGGTTTCCTGCAGAGTAAATTCAACGCGATGCTGAAGCCCAGATTGCCTGAAGAACAGTCCGGTGGAATCAAGTTGCAGGGACGATGGGAGCGAGTCGGTAAGCTGGTCGCCCGCGAAGCCAAATCCACCGGCGGGTGGCTCGTCCTAGGTTTGGCGCATGTGGCATCCGAGGAAACCGCTGTAGCGGCGGATGCGCAACCGACTGCATCCGCTGACCAGCCGGAAATCACCACAAACGCCAAGCCAAACGTGGCCATGCCAACGGTAAATGAGACCGCTGGGATTGAATGACACCGGCAATAGGATGCCTCATGAACCGCTGGGTTGATATCAGCTTCGATTGTCTTCCGTTGCGCAGCGTTGGGAGGTTGGACATTCCACTCGATGCGTCTCCAAAATACCAGGCACTGTGCAAACGCATCAAAGCCGCCATCAGCCAACATGGTCTGCACAACACGTATTACCTGTTCAACGCCAAGTGCGTTTACCATCTTACCAATTCAGACGATCTGGGATCGCTGGAATTCAAATTTGAAGGCGTTGCTTTAACAGATAGCACCGACGCCAAGACCGAACGATCTGACCTGCAGGTCAATCTGGTTCGGGAAACTTGCCAGTGGCTGACCGAACCGGTCGTCGCGTGGTTTGCAACCACGGTTTCGAAGTCCGTCGAGACCGAATTCGATCGTTACATTGCCGCCGGCGATCTAGACCAGGCCAAACAACGAATCGAACAGATTCAGGCTGCTAGCGACGACGCCGGTGGCTTTGTCGGTATGTATCTGTAACCGGGATTATTCACGAATCAGGCGTTCATCGGTGTAAGCCAGTTTGTGAAATCTACGTGGTAAGCAGACTCTTTCGCTTTTAAGCCTCTCTTGGGAGAGTCGGACGCGGTAGCGGCCGGGTTAGACACGTACAACGCCAAAGGCGTTGTACATCGTAGCCCAGGGTAAGCAACGCGGCGCATCCGCGACGCGTCACCCTGGGTTGCGATGCCGAACGAACCAGATCAACGCTGAAGGCGTTGCACATCTCGCTATTGTCGCACGCCTTCAGCGTGCAAATATTCTCCATCCCCATTTACCCAGGGTGGCGCGGCTGCGCCGCTGACCCTGGGCTACGATGTGTAACGCCTTCAGCGTTGGATCTTGCGAGCAAGCTAAACACGTACTCGGGAGAGGTCGGACGCGGTAGCGGCCGGGAGTGGGCGACTATGATCAGTGCGAACATTTCACTCTATGAAA
>JASLRF010000353.1 GCA_030744095.1 Pirellulaceae bacterium
ACGACACGAACGTCATGCCGGTCGTCATCTTGGGACTTGAAGGCACGAACAACTACTATGTTGGCGAAGACAACAACTGGACTGCCGACTACATCCCTGCCTTCGTTCGGAGATATCCGTTTGTCTTCGCCCAGAACGAAAACCAGTTCACGCTTTGCGTCGACGAGGAATGGTCTGGATGCAACCGTGAAGGCAAGGGCCAACGGCTCTTTGACGACGAAGGCGAGCGGACGGAATACTTGAACCGCATGCTGAAGTTCCTCGAAGAATCGCAAGCACACTTCGCTCGCACCCAGGCTTACTGCAACCGACTGAAGGAGCTCGATTTGCTGGAGCCGATGAAAGCCGACTTCACGTTCCCAGGTGGGGAGCAGAAGTCGTTGGGTGGGTTTATGGCGGTCAGCCGGCAGAAGCTCAAGGATTTGGCGCCGGAGAAGCTGGCTGAACTTGCCAAATCGGACGAGTTGGAGTTGACCTATATCCATCTGCTCTCGATGAATAACTTCCGTCGAGTCATGGAGCGGGCCTCGTAAGGCTTGATTGAGGACAATCGTATCAACGAAGCCCTTTCACGGTTTTCCGTGGAAGGGTCTTTTTCTTTGATAACGGTTCACAGCCAGAGGTCGTGAATGGGATTCTTAATCTTCATTAAGAATATGATTAGGATTAAGAAAAGGAACAGCCGTGAATGGCTCCGTTCATTGACAGGCGTCGGACAACGCTATTTGGCGTCTATCGCGTCGGGCAACTGCGATGTCACCCATCGGGTCGATCCAGTCAAGCTTTTAAGGAACGCGACGAGCAGGTCGATCTCTTTGTCGTTGAGATCGAGCGGTACCAGCAGCGCGTCTCGAAACGAGTTTTTGCCACCGCCACGATTATAGAAAGCAACGACTTCGCGCAGCGTGGCGATACTCCCGTCATGCATGTAGGGGGTCGTTCGTGCAATGTCGCGTAGGGTTGGCGTCTTGAAGCGACCACGGTCCTGTTCCCGCTGGGTCTCCCTGAATCGTCCCAAGTCCAGCGGTTGCTTTCCCCATGAGACGCCGGTGTTGTGATACAGTTCATCGGTGTAATTCTGACCTTGATGGCATTTCCAACAACCGCCTCGGCTTTCGAAGATCCAAAGTCCTACGCGTTCATCGGGCGTGAGAGCGGATGCATCGCCTGCCTGAAAGCGGTCGACCTGGCTATCTCCCGAGAGCAGTGTGCGTTGAAATCCGGCTAGAGCTTTGGCTAGATTCTCCGCAGTGACTTCGCCACCATACGCTTCGCGAAATCGGTTGACATAGGTCGCATCGGCCTGCAGTCTCAAGACCGCTTCGTCGACGGACGAAGCCAATTCAATCTTGTTTCCGATCGGTTTGAGCGCCTGCTCTTCCAACGATGTGGCTCGGCCATCCCAAAAAAAGGATTTCCCATACAGCCGGTTGATCAGCGATGATGTATTGCGCAAGCCCTTCGCGCCGGCTACGCCGATGGCGAGCTGATCATCTGTCGTAAAGGACCGGGCTGGGTCATGGCAACTGGCGCAGGAAGTCGATCCATCACCTGAGAGGACCGGATCGAAAAACAGACGCCGCCCCAAGCCAACTCGAGCCTCCGTCAACGCGTTATCTTCGGGAACGTGCCGGACTTTGTTAAGCCCGAGCGGCATTTTGTCGACCAACAGATGCGGTGGCATCCGATCCACGGGCAATCGAGGCCGATCTTCACCGACCGACGACGACACCATCCAATTGACAAGAATTGCCACGATCGCAACACGCTGAAGCAACAATACTGCCTCGGCGACCATGACGAACCTCCATTGGATGGCAGATACCTGGATCCTCTATTTTGCGTTAGCGAACGCGAATCACAAGCATCTTGGCGGAAGAAGATGCGCAATTTCGCTGGTATTGGGGTCATAGCGAGGTGCCGTTGGCGTATACAGATCACAAATGGCCTGCCTGTGACCACGTTGAAGTCAATAGGTTGCAACCCTGGATCTTGGCAGAGCAATTGACCGAGAAACGACGTCCGGCCAGCATTCGGTTGACCTGACGCTGCACGAATGTCACGATAAACGGCAGCAGAGTTTGGTTCTTTCCGATGTTCATCGACGGGAACTTCATCAGTCCATCGTTTCCCGTCCTGACAAGGAGGATATGCCGTGAAATTTGCCCGTTTCATGCTCTCAAGTATGCTCATCACTCTCGTCGTGCTGGCGATGGGAGGCTGCGATAATGCTAAACTGAAATCGCTCGCTGACAAAGCAAGAAATGCAGCGACGAAGGGCACGGAGTCCATCAAAGAAAAGGTGACCGATCAAGTTGACTCTGCCAGTACCGAAGTTCAAGAGACGTTACAGATGGCGGGGGAAATCACCTTGACTTTGGATTCACCAATTGAAACGAATGCGTGTTACGCGCGATTTGTCGAGCAGGGATCAAAACGACCGACGGTCTTCGAGCTTCGTAGTTACAGTTCGCCGGACAAGGAAGAGTTCCCCGCGGTATTCTTTCACTCACAAATCCGTGCCACGACCGCTGCCGAATTGTCCGGCCAGGTTGTCTCAGGTCGGTTGTTTGTCCAACCGGTTGCCGATGGTCCCACTTGGTATAGCCTAGCGAGCAGCCCCGTCGAATTGAGAATCACGAGCATCGAAGACAGACTGCTCACGGCCGAGATTGTCAGTGCGTCGCTGCAAAACACGCAAACAGGCGCGTCGACCGATGTGACCGGGTCGTTTAACGCCGTACGATAATAACGCTGTACGATGATAGCGTCGTGCAACAACAGCGCCACGCAACAATGGCGATAGGCAACCAACGTTGCGGTGGTTTTCGCCTCGAATACAAGCGAGTCAAATCCATGTTCGATCTGCGTCATCCAACACGCCTGTTTTGTGTCACGTCCTTGCTGACACTTTGCATCGTTGCCCACAGCGGCCTGGTCCGGGCGAATCCAAGCAACAAGGATTTCGACGACGGCATCGCAGTCCACGGAAAAGCCTACGCCGGGGCATTAGCCAAACAGGCTCAAGGACTCTACGAAACGGCAAATGCGGAGATCATCGAGTTTACCAAATCCGTAAAGGCGAACAGGATTGGCCGCTTGGGCTGGAAGCCGCTCGGTCAAAACGATGTGAGGCTTGCCCAGATGCTGCGACTTGGCAGCCAATTGGAATTGCTGGGCGAAACCGCTGGGCTCGACTATCGTATGCGTGCCGCATCTCTGCTAGACACCAGCAGTGACATCATTAACGTGTTCCGCGCCGCTCCGGAGGCACAGAAGCAACTGGATCAGGTCCGATTGTCGCTTAGAAAGCAGGAACCTGTCCGCATCCGCGAAGTCGAAAAACTCACAAAGATGGCCAACGAGGGCAAGTGGGAGGCCGCCGAGACGGAAATGTATCGTTTTCTTGACCAGCTCGGAGTCGCCACGGCATGTCTCTTCAACCAGGAACAGAATCTGATCTATGGTCCCTTTGGCGAAGTCCGCTCTGCCATCGATTCCGCGATGCATCGAGCTCGCGCCGTCAAAGCCAAGCAGTTGTTGACACAACGTCGGCAGGCCGAAACGCCGGACTTTGCCGGTGTGCTTCGTGAAGCGCAGGCAGCCGCGGCGTCGTTGGCAACTTCCGGGATGGTTTCCGTTGATGGTGCGACCATCACGGGGCCGGAGGCCATTGCGAAGTTTGGCGAGCGATGGGCGGAGGCTCAGGTCCGAACAATCCGCTGCCGGACGCTGGATTGGCTCCTTGCCGCTTCCACTGAGATGTATGGTCCGGGTGGCGGTTATCCGGGCGGTAGTCAGAGCACCAGCCAAATCGTCAGTGAGTTTGCCACATTCAACAACGCAATGATGCAAGCATTGGCACGACTAATCGAAGCCGATGCCAATCGAGTGACTGGCCCCGACGCAGTGCGTTTGTACGTTGAATACTTGCAAGCCTGTGCTCCGCTGATCCACCGTTCGGCCAATCAGAGCTTGGCACCAGTGATCAATCCTGCCCTGCAAGGGCTGGCCAGCCGCGCCCCTCAGTTGCCCCTTGAAATTGCCGCTTATGCAGAAGGCACGGCCGACCTTCTACGTTGGCGCGGACGTGTCGCCCGTGGTCTGGCCGTTGCCCGTGCTGCGGAGTTTCCGTCGATTGACAGTCTGATGTTCGAAACGACGCGCAGTGACAAAGTCTACACCGGTTTGTATCCCAAGCCCGATCAACCTTCCAATCCGAGCGAGGCCACGCTGCTGGCCTCGGCGCCGGAAGTCATGCCACGTCCGATTGAGCGGCTGCAAGGCAAGCCGGCGCAGGCCCTGGACATCGTGCGGTTGGGGAACGAAGGGCCAGCGGCGATCGCGCGTTACCACGTGCGTAGTTACGCCAACATACCCGCGCCCCTGGATCTGGCCGCGGAAACTGACGCGCTCAAGTTTGACCTGATGGTTGGCGACAATCTGCCCGCTATTTCGATGTTGGCTGCCGTCGCGGTTGATTCAGCCGAGCGGGGAGATTTGGCCGCTGTCGGAGGCACGATCACCAACCAATATCTCGAATCGCTGACGACACGATTCGCCGCGCTGCCCACCGCCGCCAGCATCCTGACACCTTTGGGTTTAATTCCTCGGGAACAATCCCAGCATAGTAACAAGGACCAGGTCCTGATGCGGTTCGATTTGACACCGAATTGGGCGCAACATGACTTCTTCTTCGTCGAATTCTCGCCTTCAGAAACTTCGACGGAATAGACACGTTATGCGGCTTATACGTCCCGGGTGGTATGGCGGATCGACGCAGCATAGGAAAGCGTTAGAGTATTTGCTGGTCGATAGTCGATGTAATTGAATGTCAGTGATGGACAACTGGCTTGCCGGCACATTGCTTGTGGCGCACCGACGGTTTGTAACCATGGATCGGGCTGTTATTCATAACATCTGATTCGTGGCGGACACCGTGCGTAATAGCAACCCCAGCTATCTCAAGCTCCATGTTGAAAACAACACTGAGCCGTCGTCCGATTCGGCCGTTGTGCCTGGCCTGGAGAGTTTTTGTCGTGCCTTCGAAGACATAACCGGCTGGTCGCTCCGCAAGGCTGGTGCTACGACGAGCAATCTCTCGCAGACCTCCGACTATCTGCTTCCCGCTACCGGAGATGACTGCGGGTTCGTACTCAAACCAGCCAGTCAGCCGACC
>JASLRF010000354.1 GCA_030744095.1 Pirellulaceae bacterium
ACCAAGGAAACAAACCAGCTCGTCCGCCGAGTTCTGCGATGTAGACGAGCTGATCTCGTCCGATAAAGACTTCGCAGGGCCGGATCACGTCGGTCCAGATATCTTGCAGCTCGCCGTCGCGATTGAACAATTGAATGCGGCTGTTTTCGCGATCCGCAACGTACAGGACGCCTCGGTCATCGACTCCCAGACCGTGGGGAATGCAAAACTGTCCCTCAGCAACGCCAGGCTCGCCCCACGACATCAACAGTTCGCCATCGGCCGAAAAGTGATGAATCCGTGCGTTACCGTATCCGTCCGCCACGAAGATCTCGCCGTCCGACATTACGATGGCGTTGGTCGGCAAGTTGTAAGGTTCGGCACCGTGCGTAATCTTGCGATAGTCGAAGCCCTCGACTCCAGTTGTCGACGGCTCGCCGCTGGGACCGATGGTGCGAAGCAGTTCCCCATCCGCGGTGAACTGTTGCACACGGTGCCCCAAGTCGTCGGTCAAATAGAGAGTATCGTCGTTGGCGATCCAGATGCCGTGTGGTCGCACAAAAGATCCATCGCCCCAGGCATTCAAGAACTGACCGTCGCGGCTCAGTACCACGACAGGTGGCCCGCCTCGATTGAAGACAAAGACACGATCGTGCGAATCGACCGCCACACCAACGGCCTCGACGATCGCCACATCACTGGGCAATTGAGTCCAATCAATCACGGGCTCGAAAAGCAATTCGCCTTCACCGACTGTCACCATGTTCGTTGTTCCGTTTTAGGAGGCGTCAGTTGCGGTCTACAAGTTCTCAATGTATGAAAATCAACAGGTTCTCAGCGGGTTGATTGCCGTCCGACTAGTCGCTCCCGCACGAACGTGGTGGCTCGCCCAGAAACTTGAGGACCGGCTCCAGCGACAGCGTGACTGGCACCCTGGATGATAACCAGTTCCGATGTGACACCCATGCTCTTCAGCCGCTCGTTCATATTGCGGGCATGTTCGATCGGCACGATGTTGTCTTTGTTGCCATGCACTTGCATGACCGGCGGATCATCTTTACTGGCGAAGCTGATCGGGGAAACGTCTCGCTTCGCTATGGCCTTCATCTCATCCGCCGGCGTGCCAGGCTCATAACCGAGCAATTGCCGATAGGCTGGATGCTTGTGTTCTATCTCGTCAAGTAGTGACCAGTCTGTGGGGCCGGCGAAACTGACCGCACACGCCACGCGAGACGAGTGTTTTCTGACAGGATCGTTCGAGTCAGCATCAGCCGCGTCGTCGTGCAAGGCAACCCACAGTGTCAGATGTCCGCCAGCCGATCCACCGGTGACCCCAAGTCGCTGCGGATCGATATTCCACTTCGCAGCGTTGTGTCGAACAAACTGAATCGCCCGCACGCAATCGTTGACCTGCGCCGGATGAGGGGCGACGTCGGTAAAGCGATACTCGACAGAGACCACAGAAAGCCATCCTTCGCGAACAGCTTTCATGAGCCACATCGGAATACGGTTCTTTGATCCGGCCCGCCATCCACCTCCGTGAATGTAAATCATCGCCGGCATTGGCTGATTCGCTTTGGCCAGATAGACGTCCAGCTTCTGAGCCGCATGAGCGTCGTCATAAGCGATGTCTTTGTGAATTGCGGAAACTGCCGGCGTCTGTGCAGGTGCGAAAGAAGAAACGGATGCGACGATGCACGCCGCGAAGATCAGAGGCATGTAAGAAACTCTCAATACACTCATCGTTTTCCTTTCATTGTTTTTCCTGCCTGCGACGTAGAGCCAACCGAGCTAAACGATCTCAACCTGCACCAGTGTATCCCTCGGGGCTCGGTGAGGTCCAGCAAAAAGTCATTGTTCGGGGAGAGGCTGTGAATTCATCTAACTCTGTATTGTCACCATAGTAGTAGGCACACTCCGTGTGCTGTGACCTTTCCAAGACCACACGTTTTGAACAAGGGGCTGGCGGACGACACACGGAGTGTGCCTGCTACTTTATAGAGTCACAGCCTGCGGAGCGAACAACGACGATGGATCGGGTGGTCACATTGGATCCGCGCCCAGCGTGCCGACAAGCGAGTTGACGTACTGATCGGATTGGGCGGCGATCAGTTGTGCCTTGGCATAGCGCTGTCGCTTTTCAAGGTCAAGTCGTTGCACGACATCCTCGCGACCGGGACGTGACTTGTTGGCTTCAAGATACTCGACGTGGCGCTGCCAGAGTGCGACATCGCGTTCTTGTTTGATGACTAGTCGTTCGTGATACCAATCGCTCGACAAGAGATAGTTTCGCGTGAACATGTTACGGAGTTGTTCATCCGAGATCTTCATACCTTCGAATTCACCGTTGGCCATAATGTGGATCAAAGCTCGAAGCGGCGGGCAGGCTTCATCGACGGAACCGTCGTCGAGATAAGCCTGGGCAACTTGCTGATGCGCCTCGGTGACATACTTGATGCCGTCGGCGAAGGCATCGGCATCTTGTGTTTCGGGGCGAAGCAGATGCTGGTCGAAGACTTTAGTTGGATTGTCAAATACCCGTCCAAAGAAGCGTCTGACGAAACGGTGGTTGATCCGATAGCCGAGACGACTGGCTAGGATTGTCTCGCCGTTATATTGATAGTCCTCCAATCGCTCCAGAAGGCCTTGCTCAATCAAGAATCGCGGATCGCGTTCTTCCGCCGACAAGCGACACCAAATCTCCGGAACCAACAGGCTGATGTCGTGATCGACCTGCATGTTCGGGCCGATGTGCCCGGCTGCCGACGAGAATCCGCCCAGCCCGGTGAGAATGAAGCTGACCAGGGCACTATTCAGGTCCGCGGAAAAACGTAGCGCGTTGAAGGGACCTTTGGTTAATGCGCCTTCGCTACCGAAACCTGTCGTCGAAGGGCTCTTGCCAGTGAGTGAACAGATGAAATCCATGAACAGCTCTGGAAGTTCCTGGTAGTGAATTGGGTTGTAGACCGCCAGGCCGCGAATGCCGTTGGCGCGATCGGCCGCGTTGTTACGGCGACCGAACAGGACGGCATTGACGGGCACATGGAGCGGTTGATCTACCGCGATGCCGCGCCACAGTCGCATCCCGCGCCGAGCGACATACCGATCGAACGGTCGCGTCAGATCGGGGCGGTTTTGCAGATATCGAGGATTTTTTGAGAAACGTCCGTCTATGTCGCGGGGAATCGCCGAGCACACAACATACTGTTCATCGGATTGCTGGAAAGATCGCAACAGCTCCTGCATCGGCGCGCTGAAGGCATCGAAGTCGACTACGTACCTGGTCATCTGATCTACGTCATCGCGTGAGAGCGGTTCGTAGTTCGACAGGAAATTGTCCGAGCGCGTCAGGTCTGCTTCGGTCTGTTTATCGAGGCCTCGATGGATCGCATCGTCCGGTCGTTGAAATAGCCGATATTCGCAGTTCTCAACGAACTTCACACTGGTTGCGCCTTCAAACTCGTTCGTTGGCAATTGGTCGATCTGCGTTGTTGGAACGACGACTGAGGCACTGATGTCATCCTCGGTCTGGATCTTTGACGCCGCCGCGAAATCCTGCCGTACCTTGAAGGTTCGCCACGACTGTCGTTTCTGCAAACCGACTCGAAGGTAAGTGCCGACCAGTGTGCGTTCACGGAATTTTATCTCGTGCCCCGGTTCGCCATTTACAATGTCGACGTGGAAATACTCACGCCAAGCGACGTCCCATCCTGGGCGTTGAAAACGCTTGATGATCAAAACGATCGCGTAGATGTGGTTGGGGATCGAAGCCAGCCACTCGTTGTATTCGTCCGTGTAGTCTGGAGACGGAGAAAGCAACTTGATCACACTCCCCAGCGAGCGACGTGGTGAGAGGATCGGCCGGCTTGGATGAGTTGCATAGTCGGGGTTGACGCTCGATTCCTCATTCCAACGTGATTGATATTCCTTCGAAAAGATTTCATCGACGCGATCGAGGTCGTTCTCCAGATCGGCAACAAAGATTGGGCCGTAAAGCATATAGTCGACAAGCGACTTGCTGATTTCGCTTTTTCCACCACCAGATACCGTGCATGGTTTATGACAGAACACGCCTTCACCAACGGTGCCGATCAGTCGCCAAGAGGGGGCCGCTGGGTGCTTTTCCAGACGCAGCTTGTAACCGGATGGAGCCATGTAGACCTGCCCTGGCAAGAGCGGGATGGACTCGGTCTTATTGTTGCGTTCCCATTCGATCTGCTGGCGTTGGACACTCGCCAGCGCATTCTCCGGGATATAGATCAACTCTGGAAAATGAGGGTCGACGGCGTAGCCTTCGAGTTTTACGTCAATTTCATTCCCAAAATCGCGAACAACGTCCGCGAAAGTGCGATTGTTATATCGCTTACTATCGGCCTGGAATTCTTCGCCGAGATTGTAGCTTTGAAAAGCGATCGCGCCACCAGCGTGTTCTTCTTCAACGTTGCCAAACAGATTGGCCGCATAACTGATCTGCGTCTTTACTTCCTTCTTGCAGTACCCGAAGTAATTATCCGCGATCATCGTCACCATGACGCCTTCAGCCGTGCGGCAGGTCAATTTGAACGCGCTGCCGTTGTTGTACCGTTCGGACTCGTCCTTCCAGCACATTCCATCGCGCCGTTGTTGGGCCGTCGCATTGTCAAAGTCAGGCAACCCAACTTCTCGCTTCGTCACTTTTGTCAAATGCGGCGCGAGAATGACGCAACCCGTGTGGCCCGTCCAATGTTCGATGTCGAGTCCGGCATCGTTTTCAGGCAAGAAGGGGTCGCCTGCGTTACCGAAGATTGATTCGACAAAGTCGAGGTTCGAGACAAAACTTCCCGGGGCAAAGAAACGCACTTCCATTGTCTTGCGCTTCGTTACACCAGGCACTTCGGGACAGACGAGCGGCCGGATCAGGAGCGACGTGAACGCACGAGCTGGATCCTCTTTATTCGATGTGAACGGCAGCAGCTGCATGTCGTCGGGCGGCGATAAGGCACGCCTGAACAACTCGGCGAAAACGCCTTTCGGAACCGAATACTTATCTCCTGCAAGGGGCAATCCGCCTTCACAGACATGAAACGTACCGATCGTCGTGCGTCGATCGTTGATCGGATTGTGCAAGACGCCATTCTTCACACGGTACGACGTCACCAGCGCGTTGGAGAAGGTCGCGCCATCCACAGGCAATGACAATTCGCGACCGATGCCATGGCGGTCCAAGACAAAAGTCTGTCCCGGCAGTCGCAGCTCGAAGTCCAGATCCAGGTCCGCAAAATGTGTTTGCAGAAACGCCTCGATCCGAGCGTCGACGGGACAGCGTTCACCCTGTAGCTGGCGAGCTTGTTCGCGATAGCGGTCCAGAAATCCGCGAGCGACCTGAACGAACTCTGCTTCACCCTCCTCCAAGACGCCTGGCCAGCCGTTGGCGATCAATTGAAGGTTGATGTATCTAAGGAGTCGGTCTCGCTGACCGGCTTCGTGATGCGACGCGATCCCCAACGACTGTTTCAGGTCCATAGCTATCTCTCAACACACAGTTATTCATGTTCCGGTGCGGGGGTATGTGAACCGAACCACCGTAGCGCTATTGCTGCCAGTACACCGCATACGGATAGTACCATGAGAATCCAGAAAATCTGATGATATCCAACCAATACATCGCCGCTGTTCCGCGCCTCGCGGATCAGCCATCCGGTCAGGGGCCCCATAAAGATCTCGGGTGTAAAACCCACGAAAGAGATGATGCCGACGGCCGTACCGGTCAGCTCGCGCGGCGTTCCCGATTCTTCAAGCAGCGCGAAGTAAATGCCCCGCAAGGCAAAGAAGCC
This sequence comes from Pirellulaceae bacterium, assembly GCA_030744095.1. The sequence continues at coordinate 5,793 of JASLRF010000354.1, forward strand.
CAGGCAACTGACAGCCATGTTTGCAGTCAATAGCCACACGAGTTCCGAGCTCGGCATGACAAAAAGGAACGCCGCGTATGCGGCGATCACCAGCCCAAAGCAGATCTGGATGGTGGTTCGCACTCCAAGATACTTGTCGGCAATCCACCCAGCGCCTAGCGCGGCTCCAACTCGAATAAAGCTGATGTTCGCAATCAATTTGGCGGACGCCGTCCGTGTCAGACCGTAGGCATCCTCGGCGTATAGACCATAGTTATCTATCATCTTGAACGCACTGTAGGCGGCAATGATGACCACCGCCTGCAGCCAGATCGCTGGTGATCGCAGCACACGTACAAGGCGGAAGAGGACACTCATTTTTCCAGTTTGTTCTTTGTTCGTTTCGGAAGTGGTGACGGACCTCAGGTCGGGTACAAAATACCAGACGCAGGTCGCCGCGAACAAACAGTACGTGCCGTACGAGTAAACAAGCTTCTTCACGGCCGCTGTTTCGAGAGCTGGATCAATCGGCTCGACGTCGCCAACCATCGCCGAGAACGCGTAAGCGGCGACTAGAGCGATCAATGCTGACGCCAGCCCTCGCCCACCATCGAGGATGCCAAATGCTCTACCCTGCTTATCTTCGCCGGCCAACTCCCGAGTGGCGCGGATCAGTGGAGCCCAGAAAGCTAAGATCGTCGACACGCCCCAAAAACCAAACAGAATGCGCAGGCCGTTGAAACTGGGAATTGTCGCCATATACAGGCTACCCAGTGCCGTAACGACCAACGAAGCGGACAACAGCTTTCTCGGCGAAAAACGATCGGCCAACGGCCCTCCCAAGAAGTAGCAGGCCGTTGCCAGGACGCCGTAGATGGCACCGAGGCTGCCTAGCTGAAACTCGTCGATGCCATAAGTCGAGAGCAGGGAAGACTTGAAATACCGACCCAAGTGGAAAGCCGGAAGGAACACCGTCTCACCCGCCAAGATCAAGCTCAGCATCGTGAGAGCCCGATAGCAACGTTGTTTCAGTGGTATATTAACGGGACGACTCCGACGTAGAGTAGGCGCGGTCGCGTCGATGAGCTTCTTCAACTACCAACTGCCGGTCCTGAATGGCGATGCAGGGATGCCTTCCTTGTTATAGAGATTCGCGCCGACCGGATTCATGGTCGCCAAAAACTGATGCCAGTTTCACATCGGCCCGCACCGTGGTGACCAGGCAAACCAGAGCAAAAGGGACGAACAAGAAGACCGGGCGGTTTCGGAGTGTCATGATGTACTTCTTCGTTGATTGGTGAAATTAGGCATGAC
>JASLRF010000355.1 GCA_030744095.1 Pirellulaceae bacterium
CGACGTCTCCGACATCATGACGCCGCGCAGTAACATGGACGCCCTGGATGTGACCGCGAATTGGGATCAAGTCCTGCAATACGTTGTGGAGGCTGGTCGAACGCGGTTTCCCGTCTTCGAGGGACCCGTCGACCAGATCATTGGCGTGCTTTACGTGAAGGACCTGCTGGCGGAATTGGCGTTGGAGGAAAACCGGCGAAAATCCCTGCGTGAGTTGTTGCGTCAGCCCTGGTTTGTTCCGACCACCAGACCGCTCAATGAACTGCTCCAGGACTTCCTGCAGACGCGAAATCATCTCGCCGTGGTTGTCGACGAGTACCAGTCGATCGCTGGCGTCGTGACAATCGAAGACGTCTTGGAAGAGATTGTCGGCGAGATCGTTGACGAATCGGATAAGGACGAAGAAGAAGTGATCCGGATCGTAGATGACACATCGGCGGAAGTGTTGGGAATTGCCCATGTTGATGACCTCAACGAACGAATGGGGCTCGATTTACCCGAACCCGATGAATACGACACGATCGCGGGGTTCGTGATTCACGAATTGGGCCGAATTCCCAAAGCCGGAGAGACAATGCTAGCGGATGGTGCCAGGATTACGGTCCTCGCCGCAACCCGCCGCCGCATTGAACGCTTGCTCGTCGAAACGCAGGCCTAACGGCCAGCGCAGGAATCCAGAATCGCCTCTTGGCAGGGCTGGTGGTAGATCGATCGACGCCCCGAAGAATCCAGTGCATCTGTGGCCGCGATGCCTGGTTTCGCTAACCGGAAAACCTTCACCTGTCGGCACCACTCGACCGCAGAATCTGGGGTTTTCATCGATCGTTCAAGCGACCGTTCCACCTTTATCGGTCGATAATCCAAGGAAGGTGCGCTCGCATTTTTGGGAAAGTCATTCGCTAGCTCCACTTGGATGCTGGCCATCCACTGGACCGTTGACGTTCGTTCTGGGTCCGCCATTCCCAAAGTCTGTCGCCGCTAGCATTGAGAACACCGTGGGATCCCCTAAGTGTGCCGCTGGGGCAATTTGCTTGCAAGGTACGTGAGTCCGTTTGTATGAAACCGATCAGGCATATGGTGTTAGGCATGGCCCTGTGTGGTGCGTGCTGCAACCTGGCCAACGGACAGAATGCCGGGCGGCTCGCGACCGTCGCCCCATTCCGACTTGAATCCCACGAGACGGTTCCTCAACTTGCGCGGCTACCGCTTACTACGCCGATCGGTCTGCCCGGATTCAATGCCTTTGCGGGCTGGTATCGGTCTGACGTGAAGCTCGCGACCGATCTCATCGATAGTACCGGATGGGGGTCTGGAGACGCGACAAGCCTGCCACCCTGGCGGCTGCTGCACAGGGGCAGCAACGGCTGGTCGGTCAGGGGGTCCTTCGATGTTGGTGCGACTGCAAACGCCGACAATCCGGTAAGTCGCTTCAACGGGCCGCTGACGTTCAACGATCGAACCGGCTTTCAGTTGAATCAGCTCTACCTGACTGTGCAGCGATCCTCGCGCACGCCGTGTGGGCGTTTTGATTGGGGCAGCCAAATCGACCTGTTATTTGGCACGGACTACGTTTTCGCGCAGTCGGCCGGCTGGGAGACACAACCCGACGGCGACAACGCGTTGAACGGACTGACTACGGGCAACCAAAACCCAGATCTGTACGGTCTGGCGATCCCTCAAGCTTTCGTCGAACTCTCCCACGACCAGTTCAACCTGCGACTGGGACACTTTTACACAATCGTTGGTTATGAAGGCGTGGCACCGACGAGCAACTTCTTCTACTCCCACACCCACGCATTGCAGTACGGTGAGCCATTGACGCATACCGGTGGGTTGCTTGTCTGGACTGGCCAGCACATGTCCATCCAGGGTGGTGTCGTCAATGGATGGGACAAGACCGACGGAGTGACCGACGACGCGACGCTCCTGGGCGGAATTACCTTCGCTAACAGGCGATCGTCGTTGGGATTGGCGGTGATCTCTGGCAAGGAGGACGGCTTCGCCATCAATGGCCAGAGAACGATGTACAGCATCGTCTGGCAAACGGCCATCAGCGACCGACTCGCCTACGTTCTACAGCATGATCTTGGCTATCAACGGGACTCGTTGGGCCCCAACGTCGATGCCCAGTGGTATGGCCTCAGCCAGTACTTGTTTTACGCCATCAGCGATGTTTGGAAGATCGGGGCGCGTTTCGAGTGGTTTCGCGACGATGACGGCACGCGTCTTTCCAGCATGGTAGCCCGCAATGGTGGGCTAGGATTACCTGCCGCAGGTTTCGCGGGACACTACTACGACGTGACGCTGGGCACCAACTGGACTCCGAACGCCAATCTCACAGTTCGCCCGGAAATACGTTGGGACTGGTCCGAGGGCACGTCGCTAGCACCGTATGTTGACTTTACTTCTGACAGCCAGCTGACGCTTGCCATTGATGCGGTTTACATTTTCTGACTCATCGGATGCAAGCAGATCCGGCAAAACGCGGTAAATCGCAGTTGCCGAAGTCGTGGGACTTCGGAAGTGAGCCAAGACTCCCGGGATCCTCGCGATTCAGTGAGCGTAAAAACGGGGTCGCGAGTCTGCCCTTGACTCCCAGGCCACTCGTCGAATAGTGTTCCGCCACGCCGAGTTCTTCGTCTCCTGAAACGGGCGGATGGTTCGGCGGACGTCTTGCGTGCCAGTCTTTTCTCACGTGTGAGGCGTTGTCCTTTCTCGTTAATGCGATTCGCATGGATCTTTCGTCAAACCATACCAAAACCTTGGTGTTGCGGATGAACGAATTTCACCGCTGGGCTGTGTGCCTGTGCGTCCTCTTTTCAATCACAACGACGTGCGGATGTTCGACATTCGGACGACGTGATGAAGCCTTGGCTTCGTACGAGCAAACGCGTCAGCAAATGCAGGAGGATGCCAATCATCCGTTCTCGTCCGCTTCGTACGAGTCCGAATCTGACTCTCCCGGGCCGCTGACAATCGCATCGTTTGCCCCAAACAACGTGTCCGACACGGTTCGCGATTTAGCTGGTTTCGGTCCGGATTCCAACGAGGCGCGTCAGG
>JASLRF010000356.1 GCA_030744095.1 Pirellulaceae bacterium
GTCATGCCGGTGGGTATGGTGATGGACGATCCGTTTACCCTGCATCGCCTCGACCAATGTTTCCAGATGCAAGTCGCGAGGGGGCATGTCGGCGGATTCGCCTTTGGCGGCAGTCACTTTCGCATGGTATTCACGTGCCAGAATGAACTGTTGTCTGACCAGAAAGGCCGACTTACCACGTGTCTCGGGGAAGTTTCCGCCTTTCATCGAATTCGTGCCGTTGGCCATCTTGAGACCGCCCAACGGTTCGCCTTCGCTGTCGCGAAGAAACAGGTCGTCGATCGTGCGTGGTCCATCAGCAGAAAAACGCAGTTTTACGTAGGCGGTCTGCCCACTGCTGAGGTGTCCGGACCCGGGCATAATGTTCAGCGTGGTCAGGCCGCCTGCGATGGCCCGCCTGAATCCAGAATCGTGGATGTTGATGGAATCGGACACGCGGACGCCGGGTTGAATCGGTCCGCTCCCATCGGCGGCACCTACGCCACCGATATGGCTGTGGGTGCAGATTAATCCAGGCATGATAACGCGCCCGTCGACGTCGATCTGCTGTGCGTCTTTGGGGATGTCGATCTTGCCAACGGCGCCAACGGCAATAATCTTCTTGCCCGAGATCAAGATCGTGCCGTGCGGAATGACCTTTCCTTCGATGGGAATGATGCGGGCACCTACGAAGGCGCGCATTTCGGCCGCCGATCCCATTGGGCTGGACCATGCGACCGAAAAGATGAGAGCAGCGCTGACCAAGAGCAGTCGTGCCATTGTGGGATCCCTGGAAGCGGAGGCGTGTGAACGATTGTCATTGGCTACCGTAGTTCAAGTGAGTCGCTACCGCAACCGAGAGGCGTGTGCGGTAGCGATGGTTCGTTGACTGTTGTGGCATGGTCGCCCGACCGTGCCGCGGTGGCGAATCACGACCCGCCGATTGACCTTCCCGAAGGTGGGCCGGTCGGGAGACGGCCCACAACGCGCGCGAGACCGGCCTGCAACGTGTCGGGAGACCGCCACGCAACGTGTGTTGCTGGCTCGAGACAACACCCTCAGCTTGCGGTCAAGGGCGATTCGCATCACGTGGCTCGAGATCTTCAGCAACAAGCGGTTTCGGCAAGCAGCTCGCGTAAGACTCCGTCCAGGGCCGATGCAGACAACGGCTTGGAGATATACGCGTCCATTCCAGCTCTCAGGACTCGCTCGGGATCCTCCATGGAAGTCACCGCGATGATAGGCACGCGGAGGCCGAGCTTTGTTTCCTGATCGCGGATCTGTCGTGTTGCAGCGCAGCCATCAAGGACCGGCATCTCGACATCCATCAAGATGAGATTGAAACGGAAGTCGCGTGCGGCCACTACGGCTTGCTGGCCGTTGTTGACGGCCGTCGCCTGGATGCCACGTCGGGTAAGCAGGCTGATGGCCAGGCGCTGGTGCAGAAGGCTGTCTTCGGCGACCAAGGCGTGCCAGCGGGGCGCAGTCCATTTTGGCGAGGCAAATAGCATCGTAACTCCACGTGTGTACGAGACCCAGAAGTTCCCCTGGAACCTGCAAGCGGCCTCATCTAATCAGACGAACTAGCAACGAATAGGTTCTTGCAAATTCCAGAAATTCGATGTCACCAGGCGGGTCTGGCTGCCCAGGTGCCTCGGCTAAAACCCTGGCGGTACCACTTTATTCAGTGTTATTCGAAAGCCACCGAGCGCTGATTTTACGAAGGCCCCGTTATCCGTTAGAATAGCGCCACCGCAATGGCCCCTCCAACAACACCCGCCTTATCAATGACTGGACCTCGCATGACCTTGCCCCGATGCGTGATCGTATTGATCTTAACCGCAACGATGTTCTCACACGCTCGCGGTGACTGGCCGACCAATCTTGGCGACAACGCGCGCTTAGGCTCAACCACCGACAGTCTGCCCACAACGTTACAGCCTAAATGGGTTTATTCGGCACCTGCCCATCCGGAATTGGCCTGGGCCGGCCCACGTGCCGAACCGATCGAAGGCAAGCTGATGCGAAATCGGGTCGCCTACGACAAGGGCTTGGACGTCGTGGCGGTGGCGGACCAAGTCTATTTTGGCTCGTCCGTGGACCACCAGGTTCGCTGTGTGAATGCGATTTCCGGGGAACTTAATTGGAAGTTCTTCACCGACGGTGCCATCCGTCTGTCGCCCACTGTCTGGAATAAAAAAGTCTACGTAGGTTCCGATGACGGATTCGTTTACTGCCTCGACGCGGCCAGCGGCAAGCTGATCTGGTCACTCCGTGCAGGGCCTCGTGACGAACGGTTGTTGGCACGTGGACAGATGATCTCGCGTTGGCCCGTCCGAACCGGAGTGCTCGTTGATGACGGCGTGGCGTATTTTGGCGCTGGGGTGTTTCCGCATGAGACAGTCTATCTGATGGCGGTTGATGCGAAGACGGGGAAAGTTGTTTGGAAGAACGATCGGATCAGCCAAGAGGACGCAGGGCGTAATCCTCTGTCGCCTCAGGGCACTTTGCTTTGCACTGAAGACACGTTGTTTGTTCCGTCAGGACGTTCGCTGCCGGCAGCATTCGACAAGCACACTGGCAAGCAGATCCATCATCGGACTCATAGTTGGCGGACGACGGCGGGCGGCGTTGTTGGTGGCTACAAGGCCCTGCTTGCAGACGGCCAGATTTACTCGTCTGGACCGCACCATTTCCTGGCGCTCGATCAAAAAACCGGTTCGACCGGCTACGCCTGGATCGACGGGCGTCAGCTGGCCATTACGGGTGATCGAGGTATTGTTGCCACGGGAACTCGCATTGCTGCTCTCGATCGAGAGAAACACACCACCGCGACCGTGGCACGTCAAAAGCTGAATTTGGAACAGTACAGCCTGTCGCGAAAACGCAGCAGCATGGAGCGTAAAGAATATGACAAGCAGAACGGAGAATTAACAAAGAAGATCAAGGAACTCAGCGACGTCGGCACACTCTGGAGTGTCGATTCGCCGGCGGATTCGTCGTTGATCGTGGCGGGTGACGTGGTGGTGGCGGGAGGCGAGGGAGCCGTCTTCAGCTACTCTGCGAAAACCGGCGAGCCCCTCTGGCAAGCGAAGATCGAAGGTGAGGCGAGTGGCTTGGCAGCCGCAGGTGGGCGCCTTTTCGTCAGTACGACCCACGGCAAGATCTACGCGTTTGCAGCACCAGATGCAGCACCGCAATTAGAACGTGCCGCGCAGTTTCCGGTTACCGACAACGAGCCTGTCTATGCAGATGACAAACTAACAAACATGTATGCGACTGCAGCGAAAGACATCCTGCAGCGAACCGGTAAGCCGCAAGGCTTTTGCCTCGTCGTTGGCAGTGAGCAGGGGCGGTTGGCCTATGAGCTGGCTCGCAATTCCGAATTGAAGATTGTCGGTGTGGAACCCGATGCGGAGAAAGTTGCCGCGTCGCGGGATGCACTGGATCGTGCGGGCTTGTATGGCAACCGCGTGCTGATCGTCCATGGTGATCCTGCCGACATGCCACTGGCAAACTATTTTGCGAATCTCGTCGTCTCAGACACGTTGATGCTGACGGGCAAGCTGCCGACAAACCCTGGCCAGATTGCTCGCCGAATCAAACCCTGTGGTGGAATGATCTGTCTCGGTGGCCCCAGTACCGCTCCGGGACGGTCGGATCGATGGATGACCAACAAACTGCAGCCTTGGCTTGCGAAACTGAATTTCCACGAGGAAACGAATGAGGCGGACGACGCCTACGTCACGGCGACACGTGGTACGCTACCGGGTGCAGGTAGCTGGTCGCATCAATACGGCGATGTGGCGAATACGTCGATGAGCGAGGACTATCGCGTCAAAGGTGGCATGGGGGTGTTGTGGTACGGTGACCCAGGACCCGCGTCGATGCTCAATCGACACGAAGCTGCAGCAGCGCCGCTTTCCACCTATGGTCGCATGTTCATCCAAGGCATCGAGAGTATCCTCTGCTACGACGCTTACAACGGCTTGTTTCTTTGGGAACACAAGAATCCCGGCGCGTTGCGGACGGGGGTATTCAATAACGAGGAAACCAGCAACCTTGCTGCCAGCAATGACGCCCTTTTCGTGGCTGTCGACGACACATGCACGGAGATCGACGCAGTAACCGGAAAGGTTCGACGCGTGCATAAGGCGCCGCAGTCGGACGATGGCGTGCCACGAGTATGGGGTTATGCCGGCTATTACGATGGC
>JASLRF010000357.1 GCA_030744095.1 Pirellulaceae bacterium
TTCTGGGCGTCAAACGACGTGCTGATCTTGCCAATGAACCCCTTGCCGCCCGGCATGTCGGCTGCCGTTACGATCACTCGTTCTGTTCTTGTGTGCAGGTTGTATACGAAGATGCCGTTGTTGCGATGAAAACGATCCGCGCTGGTTCCGTTAGTGATGTCGGTGTAGTAGTGATCCGAAGAGTATGGCTTGCGTTTGACAAAGACAATTTCATCAAAGGCCAACTCATCTGGATCGATTGCAGCAGCCGTCGCGAGCGGGCTCTTGTTGATCGCTGGCTCACCTCCCGAGGCATTTCCATTGATTGCGACAACTATCAATCCGAACAGAGTCAGATTTGAGACCATCTTCCAGGCCGTCGAATTCGCTTGCATCTGCCTTACCCTGCCAAAGTCAATTTGGGGCTAATGTTTGTTGCTTCATCTGCTTGTGACTTCACTACCCAGGCGTCCAAAGTCGCCCTAAGCCTAGCGATCAGAACGACTAAAGTCAATAAAGTAGTGCTCTTTTATGAGGTTTTCGTCGCGCTGGTATTTGTTGCTTTTGCTCTTGAGTCAGAGCTCATCGGCAACGCAAAATGTACGGAGACTTTCCCGCCACCCTCCCACGTTTGGAGATCCCACGATGAGCCCCACGACGTCGCGGCGTAGTTTTCTAAAGACTGCCACTGCCGGTGCTGCTGCGGTGTCGATGAGCGCCGCCAGCTACGCCCGGGTGGTCGGTGCCAACGACCGGCTATCGATCGCTGTGATTGGCTGTGGCCAACGTGGCTTTGGCGCGCACATGCCCGGCGTGCACAAATACGCCGATTCGGAGAACATGGAAATCACGGCTGTGTCCGATCCATGGCGACTTCCGCGCGAGCGAGCCGCAGCGCAGACCAACAAATGGTATGGCCGTCCGGCCCGTCAGTTTGTTTCTCACCGCGACATCATGGCCTTGAAAGACGTCGATGCCGTGATGATTGCCTCGTGCGATCACCAGCACACAACGCAACTGATCGCGGCCGCCAAAGCCAACAAGCCTGCCTACTGCGAGAAGCCGCTGGCACGCGATATGAAAAGCCTGCTGGAATGCTACGACGCGGTGAAACAGAGCGGGATCGTCTGCCAGATCGGCACCCAAGGTCGCAGCCGGCCGGGACCCACGGGCTGTAGAAAGTTGTACAAGACCGGCGTGCTGGGCACGGTCTCGCGCATCGAACAGCGGCGAAATTCAACGAGACCTTACTGGTACAGCCGGCTAAAAGAAGCCAAAGAAAGCGACGTGGAGTGGGGCGAGTTTCTCATGGACGAGCCGGCGCGACCGTTTGATGCCGAACTGCTCACCGGCTGGTTCGGTTATCGAGATTTCTCCGACGGTCCCGTGCCGCAGTTGGCCACACATTTTCTGGACATGGTCCACTACGTCACGGGTGCCACGTTGCCCACTTCGTGCGTGGCCTTGGGTGGCATATTCACTTACAAGGACGAGCACAACTTCACTTGCCCCGATCATGTCGAGTCGACCTGGATCTATCCTGAAGGATTCATGGTCAGTTATACGACCAACTTCGGCAATTCGAGCGGCAGAAGTTACCACTTCTACGGCTCGGGTGGAGTGATGGACTTGGGCAGTCACGATGCCCCGACAGTTTCCGGCGAAGGCGCTGCCATCCGCGGAGAACTGCGCGACAAGGTCGCCGTTGATCCGGTCGAAGTACCCGACCACTTTCTCAATTGGCTACAGTGCATCCGAAGTGGCAAGACGCCCAACGCGTCCATCGAAGCCGGGTATCAGCACAGCATTGCTTCGATCATGTCAGTTCAGGCCATGGACACGGGACGCCGGCAAATCTACGACCATCAACGTCGCGAGATCCGCGCTGGCTGAGTCGCATTTTCAGCGCGAACAGGTCGGAACACGTTACTTCACAAGGATCCCGCCGATTTCCTGCAAAATTTCCGCCAGTAGAATACTGAGTTGGCGAAGCGGATAAAACTTGACATGTTGGGTCTAGTTTAGATATTGAAATGATTGGCAGGTATGGAAGTCGGGTATCGGCAGACCGGCCGGTGGTTCGCTCACCGTTGGAGACACTCATGATAGACCTACTTTCTCAATGGCTTGTGAGTTCTGCGAGACGGAGGGCACTGGGTCGCAAAATGGCAACCTGCTTGCTCGCGGCGGCAACAGCTTCACTCTCCACACTTTCTGTTCATGCCGAAGCGCCCGGAGGATCTAGTAGGATCTTGCACATTGACTGCGGTGCCTTCTGCCCAGGCGGTAGCAAAGCATGGGATTCCCGCTGGGATGATTCCATGTTGGCCAGAGGATATGGCTACTCGGTGGTCGGAGAGACTTACATGGGAGGTGCTGCCGATTCCCACTGTTGGTTCTTCACGCGCCGTGGCAGCATCAGTATCGAATGCCCGCCGAAGGTTGCCGGTTCGCTGTACCTGTTTTTCCTTGACATCGACAGCGGCAGCCGGCGGCAAGAGGTCACCGTCGAAGGAAGCAAGCGTGATGAGATTGCGAACTTTGCGCGACCACGCGGGGCGTGGCGTCAGTACGAGTTGTCAGCGGACGACACGGAGGACGGCAAAGTCTTGATCGAAATTGCCAGAATTGCGGGCGCCAACGCGGTCATCTCGCGAATCGACTTTGTGCCGGAGGGCGCCAAGGATGTATTGCTACCGGAACAGAGTGCTTTCCCCCAAACAACTAGAGGGCTGATTCAATGGGATTGGCGTCGACAAGAGCGGCTGAAGCGTCGCCAACCGGGCAGCCAGTCGGCCGTTTCCGAGGCAATCATGCGTGGAGAAGCTCTGTTGCGTGACCTGCGGCGTTTGGGTTTACATGATACCGATGCGGCGGCCGCCAAGCTCGACGTCTATCGCAGACGCACGACGAACTTGCCAAACGCGAGCAAGACGAAGAACAGGCTCTTGATGATTGGAACAAGCTGTATTTCGAGACTCGATGGGCTGTGAGAGATCTCGCTTTCCAAAACCCATTGCTCGACTTCGAAGAACTGCTTTTTGTCAAACGTCACACACCGCAGTTCGGGCATCAGTGTTCGCACCATGTTGGTTCGGCACAACGTCGTGGCGGTGATTTATGCGTCCTCAAAGGCCTGTCGCCCGACGGCGAAGTACGCAGCTTGATCGACGATCAGCTCGCAAGCGGAGCTCTCGGGCGTCCCGACCTGTCGTTTGACGCCACGAAGATCGTTTTTCCCTACGCTGCGCCACGAGCGACATCCACGCCCTATCCCATCGGCAAGCCAGGGCAGGTCGGCGGTGATTGCGTGGACTACCAGCTCTATCAGATCAATGCTGATGGCACCGGACTGCATCAGTTAACAGACGGTCCTGGGGAAAACACGGAACCCTGCTATCTGCCCAATGGACGGATCTGTTTCACCTCGTCTCGCTGCAACCGACTGGTGCAATGTGGCGACTGGGCGATTGTCTTTTCGATGTTCACCATGAACGGCGATGGTTCAGACGTGCTCGCCATTACCGAAGCCAAGGAGGGCGAATGGTTTCCCAGCGTGTTGGATGATGGGCGAATCATCTACATGCGTTGGGAATATGTCCTCAAGGCGTTCAATAACATCCAGTACCTGTGGACAGTCAATCCGGATGGCACGGCGGCGAAGCTGGCGTACGGAGACCACTACGCTTTCAGCCCGGGCCCCCGATCGTTTATTGAAGCTCGACAGATTCCCGGCACGAGCAAGATCATCACAACCGGCGCCGCACACCACAATTGCGGCGTCGGTCCCATCTGCATCGTTGACTTGGATAAGAATCGAGGCGAACCGAGCGGTCTTGTGCGAGTGACGCCCGAAGTGCGTTACCCGGAGACGCCAGAGCCGGCATCCGCGGAACATACTGCTGGTTGGTACAACGCTCCCTATCCGTTGTCGGAGAATTTCTACCTGGCCTGCTATAGTTTCGAAGGAGCCCATAACGCCGCAGCAGGCTACGGCATTTACTTGTTGGACGTCCACGGCAACAAGGAACTGATCTACCGTGACTCGGAGCTATCCTGTTACAGCCCGATCCCGCTGAAGCAACGGAAGAGCCCGTCGCAATTGGGGAAGCAAATCGCATCCAACCAGCCCGATGCCAAGACGGGCATTGCTCTGATGCTGGATGTCTATCGCGGCT
>JASLRF010000358.1 GCA_030744095.1 Pirellulaceae bacterium
GGATACTTTGGAAAAGACTCCCACCTCGTTTCTCGCTCGCCACGAGTTTCTTGTCAAACGCTTGCATTCGCTCAGCGGATTAGTCCCCGTTGGTGCCTACATGGTGGTTCATTTGCTGACCAATGCCAGCGTGCTGAATTCCTCTGCCACCTTTCAGCGGGCCGTCTACCAGATTCACAGCTTGGGAAACGTCCTACCGTTGATCGAATGGACGTTTATCTTCATCCCGCTGTTGTTCCACGCGATCATCGGTGTCGTCATCATTCGCGGCGGGTTGCCGAACACCGGATCCTACACGTACACCAGCAACATTCGGTACACGCTACAACGAGCAACTGGGATGATTGCGTTTCTGTTCATCATGTGGCACGTCTTCCACATGCACGGATGGTTCCATTTCGGCTGGTGGTTGGATGTGGCCGAACCACTCGGCGGCGCCCAATTCAGACCTTACAACGCCGCCTCGACACTTGGCGCAGCGATGTCTGGATTTGTGTTTCCCATCCTGTATGCCGTCGGTGTGCTGTCCTGCGTGTTCCACCTGGCCAACGGCATTTGGACGATGGGAATCACTTGGGGTGTGTGGATTTCACCCGCGGCTCAAAAACGGGCCAACGTCGTTTGTGTGATTTTTGGAGTTGGTCTGGGCGCCGTCTCGATGGGGGCTTTGGGAGGAGCGATCACCGTCGACACCGAAGCCGCTAAGGCAGTAGAAAAGAAGATGTATGATGCCCAAATCGACTCTGGCGCGATTGACGAAGAAGAAAGCGAACACAAGAGATCGCCCGACGATGCTAATCACGCACGGGCCAACGCCGATTGAGACGAAGAACGGCGAAAACAATCCGAACGACATTAGCGAGGCAGGGCCTCGAACCAATCCGAGCTACCGCTCGGTCTTGTTAACCCGCTCCCCGACGAACCTGCGGTCAGTGCCCGTCGCTAAAACTTGACTCATTTGTACAGAATAACCTGATACAAGCTTTCTAGGTAGAATTATGGTGAAGAAGCGAGTGATGGTGGTTGGTGGTGGTTTGGCTGGTCTGGCCGTCACGATGAAACTGGCCGAATTGGGTGTCGACGTCGACCTGATGAGTTTGACCCCGGCAAAGAGGTCCCACAGTGTCTGCGCCCAAGGTGGCATCAACGCCTGTAACGACCAGACTCGCCAGCTTGGCGATAGCGAATGGAAGCATTTCGACGACACGGTGTACGGGGGCGACTTTTTGCAGCACCAGCCTCCGGTCAAGGAGATGGCGGACTGGGCTCCCAAGGTCATCGACTTGATGGACCGTTTGGGCGTCACGTTCAATCGCACTCAAGAGGGGTTTATCGATCGCCGTCGCTTCGGGGGAACGCTCTACAAACGCACAGCATTCGCAGGTGCCACAACGGGACAGCAGTTGCTGTATGCCCTGGATGAACAAGTTCGTCGGTGGGAGTCCACGGGCAGTGTCACGAAATACGAATTCTGGGATTTTCTCGGGCCGATACTGGACAAGAACGGCAACTGTTGTGGCTGCGTGGCGCAAGATCTGGTCTCGATGGAGATCCGCTCATTCGCGGCGGACGCCGTTGTCGTGGCGACGGGCGGCTGTGGCTTGATCTACGGTCGTTCCACGATGTCGATGGTCTGTACAGGTAGCGCCGTCAGTCGCTGTTTTCAGGCCGGGGCACAGTACGGCAACCCCGAGTTCGTTCAAGTTCACCCAACGGCAATTCCCGGTGCCGACAAGTTGCGTTTGATGAGCGAATCGGCGCGTGGCGAAGGAGGCCGGGTTTGGGTCCCGCGAACAAAACAGGATCCACGAGACCCAGGGAACATCCCCGAGGGCGAGCGATACTACTTCCTTGAAGACCGCTATCCGGAGTACGGCAACCTGGTGCCGCGTGATATCGCAACCCGGGAGATTTTCGACATTTGCGTGACCGAAGGCCTTAGTGTCGAAGCCGATCGACAGTGCGTATACCTGGATCTGACGCACATTCCTATCGCCGAATTGAATCGGAAGCTGGGCGGCATTCTTGAGATTTATGAAAAGTTCCAGGGAGTTGATCCTCGCGTCAATCCGATGAAGATTTTCCCCGCCGTGCATTACACGATGGGGGGCCTGTGGGCCGACTATCAACGAACGGCTGTAGGCGGTTTGGAAGTCGGTTCTCCGCAAAACCAGGTGACCAGCATCCCAAATCTGTACGCGATCGGGGAATGTGACTATCAGTATCACGGCGGAAACCGACTTGGAGCCAATTCGCTTTTGAGCTGCATTTTTACTGGGCTGTTTGCGGCGCCTGGGCTAGTCAACTTGCTCGAATCGCAGCAAGGTGCCGCAGCGGAGATGGAGCCTGCTAAGTTCGAATCGGAATGTAAGCGACACAATGAGATTCATCGTGATCTCTTGAAACGTGATGGTGGCGGCGAGAACCCTTACTTGATTCATCAACTGTTGGGCGACACGATGACCAAGGCGGCGACGGTTGTGCGGCGAAACGAGCAACTAGAACATGCCTACCAAACGGTCAGCGAACTGCATGAGCGATCTGCGAAATGTGCGTTGTCGGACACAGGCAACTGGACGAATCAGAATGTGGTCTTTACGAAGGCCCTGCAGGATATGTTCCCAATCGCCAAGTCGATCTTGAAGGGGGCGCTCCAGCGAGATGAATGCCGAGGCGCCCATTTCAAACCGGACTTTGCCATGCCCAGTTTGCATAGAGAAGATCCCCCGGGTCGAAAGGCGGAAGCCGAACAATGGTGTGACCGCTTTGATGCAAACAACCAAAAATGGCTCAAGTCGACGGTGGTCAGCTGGAATGGCAAGGAGCCGAGTATTCAATACCAAGACGTCGATACTTCCCTCATTGAACCGCGCCCCCGCCTGTACGGCCTGGTCGGTGCGGAAGTCATCATGGAAGTTTGGCAGGCACGACAGGCCAAGAAAACCGCAGAGAATGACAGCGGTTCAGCTGACAAAACCGCCAAAGCAACCGCAGTTGGATCCTGAACTCCTCCGCTCGGCCACCCCGGCTGGGTCCCGCATCACCTTGAATCTGAATCCAGAAGATCATGGCAGACGAAGCACGCAACGGACGCAAAACAAGAGACCAGTTCGAGGTTCGTATCAAGCGGCAGAACGAGCCCGGGCAAACGAGCTACTGGGAGCGGCATCGTGTGCAGTACGAACACGACATGAACGTCATCAGCGTGCTTCAACGCATCGCAGCCAAGGCGGAAACGGTCGACGGCAAGCGTGTCGCGCCGGTCTGCTGGGACTGTAATTGTCTGGAGGAAGTTTGCGGTGCCTGCACGATGCTCATTAATGGTCGTGTGAGGCAAGCCTGCACGGCACTCGTCGATCGGTTGATCGAAGAAAACCCGAGCGAGATTGAATTACAGCCGATGACGAAGTTTCCCGTCGTCCGCGACCTGGTCGTAGACCGCACCCGGATGTTCCGTGCCCTGCAGCGTGTGAAAGCTTGGATCCCAGTTGATGGGTACTATGACATGGGGCCCGGGCCACGTCAGTCGCGTGCGGCTCAAGAAACCGCCTATCCGCTCAGCGAATGCATGACGTGTGGATGCTGTCTGGAAGCGTGCCCGCAATTCACTAAAGTCGAGGTGGCACGGAACGAAGGCGAAACGACCGACGACTTTAGTCAGCGCACCCGCGACGCCTACGATCGCAGTTTTGTCGGTGCCCACGCAATTAGCCAGGCGATGCTATTCAACGCGAATCCAACAGGTCAGAGCTCTGCCAGCGAACGATTGGACGCCCTGACCGATGAAGGTGGAATTCAAGCTTGTGGCAACGCGCAGAATTGCGTTTCCGTCTGCCCCAAGAGCGTTCCCTTGACCACATCGATCGCGCGCGCGGGACGCGCTACGACACTCCACACGCTGAAGAAGTGGTTCGACAAATAGACGCATCAGCCGTTCTGTTCGGACACACCCGGATCATGGGAGATTTCAGAATTCGGTCCCGCTGAACCGCGTGCTGGACCTGGTGTCGTGCCCGGCACCACGAGTGGCCCATCGCTACTCTCGTCGACGATTCTCTTCAGTTCGTCTGCACCAATCGATTCAATCTCGATCAACCGCTCGGTCAGTTTTTCGAGTGCCTGACGACGCACTTCCAAAATGTGGCGGACCTTTTCCAGCATCTCATCAATGATCCGTCTGACCTCTTCGTCGATTTCCCGCGACGTCCGCTCGCTATGGCGGCGATTCGTTTCTTCGCTGGCACCGGCTAGAAAAGGTGATGCGTGCGAGTCGTGATAGTTGACTCGGCCCATCCGGCTCATGCCGTATTCCATCACCATGCTACGTGCAATCTCCGTCGCTCGTTCCAAGTCGTTTTGCGCTCCCGTCGAAATGTCGGTGTAGATCAACTCTTCCGCCATCGTTCCAGCCAACAGAACCTGGATGCGGCTCTCCAATTCTGGCTGCGTCATCAGAAACCGGTCGCCATCGGGGCGTTGCATGGTGTATCCCAAGGCCGCCAAGCCGCGTGGAATGATTGACACCTTATGAACGGGGTCCGTATTGGGAAGGCTGAACGCAACCAAAGCGTGTCCGGCTTCGTGAAAGGCGACGCGGTTCTTCTCTTCGGCACTCATCACGCGCTGCTTCTTTTCGAGCCCCGCGGTGACGCGCTCGACACCCTCGTTGAACTCCTCCATGCCAACTTTCGCCTTCTCTGCACGGGCGGCGAGCAACGCACCTTCGTTCACCAGGTTCGCCAGGTCCGCGCCGGCAAACCCTGGTGTGATGCCCGCAATATTTGACAAGTCGACCGTTTCGTCCAATTTGACGTTCTTGACGTGAACCTTCAGAATCGCCTCGCGGCCGCGAATATCGGGACGATCAACCAGCACGTGGCGGTCAAAACGGCCGGGTCGCATGAGCGCCTGGTCCAGCGTCTCAGGGCGGTTGGTGGCGGCCATCACGATGACCCCCGAATTCGATTCGAATCCGTCCATTTCAACCAATAACGCGTTCAGGGTTTGCTCACGCTCGTCGTGGCCACCGACGA
>JASLRF010000359.1 GCA_030744095.1 Pirellulaceae bacterium
GAAGAAGAACCTGGCCGGGATTCGCACGGGTCGCGCGAATCCAGGTTTGGTCGATTCGGTGCGAGTGGAGGTCTACGGGTCCCAGAGCCCGATCAAACAGTTGGCGTCAGTCGGCGCACCGGAACCGACGCAGATCGTAATTCGTCCCTATGATGCGGGCACGATCAAAGAAATTGAGAAAGCAATCGTCGCCAGTGATTTGGGATTTAATCCGCAAAGCGACGGACGGCTGATCCGCATCAACATTCCGCCCCTTTCGGGCGAAGTTCGTCGCAAGATGGTCACGCGCATCAAAGAACTCTCCGAGGAAGCAAGGGTCGCCATTCGTAACATCCGCCGTGATGCCAATAAGGCAGCTGATCAGGCCGAAAAGGAGAAAGAGATCGGCGAAGACCTTCGCGACGACACCAAGAAAGAAATCCAGGAACTCACCAAGAAATTCGAGGACCAGGTTGGGAAGTTGGCCAAGCAACGTGAAACCGAAGTCATGGAAGACTAACAAGGAATTGGACCGACGTGGCTCGTGATCTCTCTCTTCAACACGACCTGGTGAGCGACTTCTGTTCTGGTTCGCGTGGCGCAACGGACTTGGCACCGTTTCGACTGTCCGCCGAACAAGTTGAGTTCTTTCGACTCAATGGTTACTTGGCCGGTGTTCGCATTCTGACCGAAGATCAGATCGCGCAGCTTCGTGCAGAACTGACCGAACTGTTGGATGCGCAGCATGACGGTCACGAGCTGTGGTACGAATACCACACCAACGAATCTGCGGACCCCGATACGGTGTTGTTTCATTCGCTCGGGGCTTGGCGGCTGCGCCCTGGTTTTCATGATTTGTTGTGGCATCCGGCGTTTACCACAGCGGCCAGCCAACTTCTGGATGGTCCCGTTCGCCTTTGGCATGATCAGTTATTCTGCAAGCCGGCGCGGCACGGTGGCGTCGTGGCGTGGCATCAGGACTATTCGTATTGGACACGGACCCATCCGATGGCCCATTTGACCTGCTGGATCGGTCTGGATGACAGCACGCTCGACAACGGTTGTGTGAACTATGTGCCAGGTAGTCACCAGTGGGACTTGCTGCCGATTACCGGTCTTGCTGGCGACATGAATGCGATTCAAGGCGTTCTTACCGAGGAGCAATGGGAGCTTTTCCAGAATCCTGTCCCAATTGAGCTCAAAGCCGGCGAGTGTTCGTTTCACCACCCGCTGATGATCCACGGATCGAAGGAAAACAGAACGGACTCGCCTCGGCGCGCGACCATCATCAATGCTGTCCGCGACGGAGTTGGCTCGGTAACCGATGAGCCATTGTTAACAGGGGTGCCACCGGTTCGAGACGGCGAGCCACTTGGTGGCCAGTTTTTCCCGCTGCTGTTTGACCCCGCCACTGTGGAAGTGTAAATCCGAATCACGGCTGGGATTCCCATTGGGTTGCGGCAATGCGAGCGAATTCGGCTTTGATGTCCGTCCCTTCGTAAAACGAAAACCAACCGCGGAGTCGCTGTGTTTGACCCGGTGCACAGTCAGGGAATTGCGGATCTGAATGCATACAAGGGCAGTACGAATTTGACCACGGACGCACACAATGTTGCCATGCGGTGATTATCCAGCGGTTGCCCTCTTCATTTTGAACGGCCGCATACGGTGTTTGCTCGACTCTGTTGGCGGTGTCCAACGCGTTGAAGCCGGCAGCCTCGCGTAACATCACACAGTTTTGCACTCGCAAGCCACTTAGCGTTGCGTCTGTGCCGTTGGTCAACCAAAGTTCCATCGCGACATGAGTCGCCTGAGGTTTGACATGGGCCCCAAAAGCGACGCCGTTGGGTAGCTTTCTTTCGATCCATAACGAACCATCGTCGCGGCGTTCCCATTCCATCGGCGGTAGCGCGATGTTCTGGCGGCTCCACATTGTTGGCACATGCGTGTGGGCCAAGTAGAGCAACTCGCGCGAATCACCTCGTTTTACCCAAATCGCTTCGGGAACATCGACCACGGCGTAGCTGCGTGAATCCCAAGGGGTAAAGACGCTGAATTTTGTTTCTCGTTGTGGACGCATCGCACCATCGCGGAATCCAATTCGCGGATGCCGGCCACCGGGGTAGGGGAGGGTGATCAGGCGATCGCTTGCGGGCGCGGTACTGGAATCAAATCCAAACCTCCGCAACGCCGATTTCACTTCCTCTGTCGTCAGACCGGTTGCGGTGCTGATCTCTGAGTTGGCGAATTGGTGAACTACGGCCATGTTGTGCAACCAGTATTTCAGTTCCTGCTCATCAGAAGGTGTGCGATAATTGTCCCGAGAGGTCTCTTGTTTGAGGGCAAGTTTACGATCGTTGATGACCTCTTCGTGTCTACGAGGTGCCACATCGGGATCGACGAGCTTATCCAGATCTCGCAAGGCGATCACTGTAAAACCGTTAACGGCCAAATATTTCATATAGGATTCAAATTGTTCGGGCGCCGTATGCACCCACGGGTGGGCTCGATCCGGAACTCCGTGAAACTGCAAGATCGCAACGCGCCCGTGTCTGGCCTGGTTGGCGGCCTGGATGAAATCGTCCAACGTCCAATCTGGACGTGCGTCGCCCGCACTCGGCAGCAGAAGAGGATGATCGAGCCCAGGTTCGTACGCGAATCCTTGACCGTTCTTGTAGGGGTATTCCGGCTCGCCACCGCGACGGGCAAAGCGGATGCCGTGTTCCGCTAAGATTGGAAACGCCATTGGAGTCGTGGCGTTACCAGGGTACGCGAACGACACGGGTCGGGGAATCTTGTGCAGTTCACACTGCCTTGCAATCGCTGTCAGCTGTTCGTCCAACTGTTCCACCGTTGCATCTGAAATTGCCAAATGATCGCGGGTGTGATTGCCGATCTCGAATCCATCGCGATGCAGCGTGGCGATCTCGTCCCAAGTCATATAGTCTGTCTTGTTCGTGGGAAAATCGAAGCCTTCGGTGACAAAAAATGTGGCACCAAACTTGTAGCGTTTGAGGATTGGTCGGACGACCGTGAAATGCGATTTCACCGAATCATCGAATGTCAGCACGACTAGCTTTTCGGGCACCGGTTCGATGGCCAAAGCGATCGCTGGCAAGAATAGACTGATGACACCTAGGGTCGTTTTGCGAAGCATGAAACCTGTCCTCGTACGATTTGCATAGTGCCAGGGAAGCCCCTGGCGACCAGAAAGGCTGGGCTGCGAATGATCGACGTTCGATCATAGCAGTTCGATCTTGGGTGTGCGCCAATCGCTCGCTCGTGCTTGATGATGGTGTTCTGCCAAATTGACAGTTGGCTCCTGTTGTTCCTGCTCATCAATGGCACACCCGCGTGTCTCCGTAAATGATGTGCCGCCTGTTGTTTAGTGCAAGCGAAACGGATTTGGATTGGACGTTTTGTGTTTTGGCACGGACTTTGCAATCTAAGATGGGCGGTGATTTTGGTTGAGAAAGAGGCCTCTTGAATCCAAGACACTCCTACGTTTTTGACTTTCGGCATTTGCGTCGCACGAGTGCGACGTTTGCCATCTTGAGTGGAGCTGCAAATTTGGGAGAGCAAACATGAATACAAAACTGTCACACACTGCACGTTGGTCGCCTTTGTCGTTTGATGATTGGCGAAAGGAAATGAACCGGTTATTCGAGGACTCTTTCGAGCGAAGTGATGGGCCGTCCCGCGTGGCTGCGCCTCTGGCCAACTTCGCCGAAACGGATGAAGAGTACGAGATCTCGCTAGACCTTCCAGGCTTGCAACCGGATGAAGTGAATGTCGAGTTTCGTGACGGTCACTTATACATATCCGGCGAACGGAAGCAGGTCGAAGAGGAAAAGGGCAAGACTTTTCATCGCGTCGAACAAACCCATGGTGAGTTTCGTCGTGTGATTGCTCTTGGCAAAGAAGTCGATACGGAAAACATCGAAGCCAAATATGAGCATGGCGTGCTAACGGTCATCGCGCCAAAGGTCCCCGCTATCCAGCCGAAGAAGATTGCCGTCACGACGTGACGTTTCACGAAGTTGCCGACCATGAAGAGACTAATGTCGGAACGAGCTCTGTTCGGCAATGGCCCAATTTGCCTCTGGAAATCCGAGGAATAGAAAAAGCCAGACGATGCGTCGTCGCTGATCGCATCGTCTGGCTGCAAATGAGGTTGGGCCGAGCGGCGAGGCTGACGTAAATCGCGCCCCCTTTTTGGCCTACTTCTTTTTCTTTGCCACTTTCTTCTTGGTCGTCTTGCCCGCAGCCTGTTTTTCGGTCTTCTTTCCGAAAACGCTGTCCCATTGTTCTGTGAACTTCTTGCTTGGGCCAGATCTAACAATCGGTCCTGGCATGTGGTCGTACTCCTTCGTCAGTGAGCGACAGCCAACAAATTGGCTTGTCGAACTACCTCGATTCTCTGTGCCATAAACGCTGAGCATCTATTCTATGTTTCGCGTCCTTCGCCTCAAGGGGTTCAGGATGTATTCGGCGTAAGTGTAGCGGGCTTTTCGTCACATCGGACTTAGAGACAAGACGTCGCGCACACTACGCGTCCGTGCGACTCGCCCTAGGGCCAATTCTCTTGCAAACGTGGAATCGATTGGATCAGCAAACCGCCCCGCGACCGACGGATCGCAAAGATCGCTACAATTGCCACGGAAATCCGGACGGCCAGCTTGCCAGCCCATGTCGTGGCAGGGATACTTGGCAGCGCCTAACCCAGGATGCGAAAAAAAATGGACAAATCGAAGACCACGAAACTGATCGGCGTCACGGTCTTACCGGAATACCTTCAGTACGAATCGATCGAGGCCGTGCTCGACCGTTTGCAGGCGGCTGGCGTCAATGCCGTGACCACGTCGCCCTATGTGATGGCTTTGGCAGACGAAGAAACGGGCAGTCGTGAACCGCCAATCGATGCGGGTGCCGGTTCGGTACGGCTATTGGATCGAGCCTTATGGGGACAGCGGGAATTGTGGGTGCGGACTTCGCCCAGTTTCGAACCCGACAGGTCGCTGTACGACGGGCTGCGTTATCAACCGACTGAGCCCGACGAACTGACGCGGCGAGACGGTCATATCATCGACGATTTCATCGCTGCAGCGCAGGGCCGCGATATGCGGGTCTTTTTCCAGTTTCAAGCGGCGATCCCGCCGGGATATCGAGTGCAGTTCGGCGGACCACAAGAAGATGACCGTCCGCGACTGCCAGATGGTCGAATTCCCAAACGTCGTGTCGCCAACAATGGCAGCTTGGCTAGTCCACATGTGATCGACTACGCTGTCGCCCTCACACGCGACCTCTGCCGTCGCTATCCGAGCCTTGACGGTATTCGCTATGACTGGCCCGAGTACCCGCCATACCTGTTGGACGACTGGTTCTATGACTTTGGCGAACATGCCCGCGATGCGGCCACCGCGTTGGGTGTGAACTTCGAGGCTATGAAGAGCGCCGCAAGGTCGCTCTACACGCGATTGCATGGTGGCCTGACGAACGACGATCTGAATTGTTGTCTTGACGCAGCGAGCTCGCCAGCAGATTGGACTTGGCTGATCGGCCCAGAAGCTGACGTTCGCGCTTGGCTGGAATTCAAAACGATGTTGGTCGACCGAACCCTGGCGCGTTTTCGCGGTGCCATGACCGAGGCCTGCGGCAAACATCTGGCGATGGTCCCCAATGCGTTTCCACCGCCTTGGACTCTAGCATCCGGTTTCGATTTCGGACGCGCCTCCGGTCACAGTCAGGGTTTTTGCGTCAAACTGTATGGCATGCATTGGGGAATGATGGTCCGCTTTTATGCCGATCAGCTCAGTGCCGCCAATCCAGGGCTCGATCCCCAACGCCTGCTGGCTGCGATCATCCGTTTGCTCGACCTTGCAGATCCGGGCGATCCGTTGGATCCGGCATCGTGGCGTTATCCGGAGCCTGACGAACCTCATCCAGGCGGCCTGCGCGCTCAGTTGCGAAAAATCGAAGTGGCGCAAGCCGCGGCAGGCGATACACCGGTCTACACACTGGCGCACGGTTACGGTCCCATCGAGGATTTTCGGAGACGATTGCAAGTCGCGCGTGACGCTAGTCCCTATGGCGTGTGGTTCAATCGTTATGGCTACTTGGGAGACGAAAAACTCTCGGCCATGGCGGATGTGCTCAGCTAGCCAGTTTCAATTTCGTTTCTGATCTTTGTCTCGTGCAAACGTGGCCAGCGTTGATTCAAGTGTAGTACAGATTCCGTCCTCCACTGGTGAGCTCGATGAATAATCTGCTAGCGAACTTGCCACTCAATAAACGGCATGAACAGTTCGAAGACCTTCTGCAAGGAGGTAAATTCCGGATAGAACGAATTGTCTCCAATGGGCACACGACGCCACCAGACGAGTGGTACGATCAATCGACTGACGAATGGGTCGTGTTGTTGGCGGGAGCCGCCCGACTGAGGTTCGAGAAACCAGAACAAGTCTACGAGATGCAGCCAGGCGATCACATCAACATTCCGGCGCGTCAGCGACATCGTGTCGAATGGACCGACCCAAACAACTCAACGGTGTGGCTCGCCATTCACTACCAACCAGGTGAGCAAGACGAAGACACTACAGTAGAGACAGGCTGAATTCCAGAATCACGATGCCGGCCAGCGTTCCGCACGAAATAAATGCCATGCGCCCAGTCACGACAGATGCATCACCGATGAATTGACTGATTGATCCTTGGACGTGCCAAAGAGCAAGCCCCGATGGAACCGTTACGATACCGAATGCGATGAGCACCCAAACCGGGGTTCCGGTTCGGAGCATCTCGCCACAGTCACCAACTTGATCGAAGGCACCAAGCGAAATGTAAGCGCCATTGGCGATCAGGCAAAAGCCCGCGAACATGCCCGCCAGCTTTCGAAGTGTCAGTTGTTTGCGCGGCACGAGCCACGCCAGCGCGAACGGAAGCAGTGATCCGACGATGGGTCCACACCACACGACGATGCCAGGGTGCGGGTTCGGAGATACATCGGTTCGTGAGACGGTTAGTGGATGTAGGACAACGCGAGTGACCGAGCCACCCGTACAGACCGCACCAACGATGTGTCCCAGTTCGTGAACGGCCATCATTCCCAACCAGCAGATCGCTGCGATCGACAACACGAAGACGAGTTTTCGAAATCGCTGCATGTATCGATCTCTAGTGAGGCTGTGCCTCGGACCCAGGGCCAGCGCGCACTCTAGGCGAAATGGGCTAGCGCGGTAAGCGTAATTTTGAGACGATCTTTCGTGTTCGATTTTCAACACGAAAGGATTGTCATGTTAGAGATCAGTGACACGGATGCCACGAGTATTATTAGT
>JASLRF010000360.1 GCA_030744095.1 Pirellulaceae bacterium
ATGCTGGACTTTGTGGTTAAGGCCGTCCACAACCATCGAGGCAAAGAGCGTGGCGATCTCGCCGGTGTTGTTGTGTTTGGACGCAACGCCACGATCGAGATTCCGCCATTCGACGATGACATTCTCGTGTTGGGCGGGCTCGAATCTCACGTCAACCTGCGATCGGATGCGACGAATCTCTCCGCGGCGCTCAAGTTAGCACAGGCCTCGTTTGCCGAAGGTTCGTCCAAACGCATTGTGATCGTCACCGATGGAAATGAGAACCTGGGAGATGCCCGAGCGATTGCCGCGTCATTGGCCGAAGATGGAATTGGCATCGACGTGGTTCCCGTGAAACTGACGATGCGCTCAGAGGTTGCCGTCGAGCGCGTCATGATGCCGGCCGACATTCGTCGTGGCCAACCGATGGAAACGCGTGTGGTCTTGAACAACTTCTCCGACGAGACGATCGCCGGTCGGGTCACGTTCAGGCGGAAAGCTGGTTTGCATGACGAGTTTCTCGGCGAAATCGATGTCGAACTTTCACCGGGAAAGAAGGTCCTGAGTTTTGCTGACAAGATTGACAATCCAGGGGCCTACACTTATCAGGCGGACTTTGTTCCAACGGATCCACAAGACGATTTGATGTCACAGAACAACCGCGCGACGGCCTTCACGCATGTGCGCGGTAAAGGGAGCGTCCTGCTGATCGAGGACTGGCAGAATCCCGGCGAATTCGATTATATGATTGATCGGCTGCGCGCCAGCGACATTGAAGTCGATGTAATGGCGAGTGACAGTCTGTTCACCCGCATGGGGGAACTGCAAGCGTATGACTCGGTGATCCTCGCCAATGTGCCTCGCAGCAGCGGCGACGACGCGCAGTCCGTCGCCAGTTTCAGTGACCAACAGATTAAGATGTTGGTAAAGAACACCGAAGAAATGGGCTGTGGATTGCTGATGCTTGGCGGCCGCAACAGTTTCGGCGTGGGAGGCTGGTCGAACACGGAACTTGAAAAGGCGATGCCCGTCGACTTTCAGATCAAGAACGCCAAGATTCGCGCGGTCGGTGCCGTGGCGATGATGATGCACGCATCGGAGTTGGCGGAAGGGAATCACTGGCAGAAAAAGGTGGCCGAAAAGGCGATCAATGCGTTGGGTCCGATGGACTATTGTGGCTTGATCCACTGGGATGGCGACGACCATTGGTTGTGGGGCGAACCACAGGGCATTATTCAGGTTGGTAACAGACGAAACATGATGCTGGCGCGGCTGGGGCGAATGCAGCCGGGAGACATGCCGGAATTTGAGCCCGGTATGAAGAGGATGTTGGTTTCGTTTCAACGCGTCAACGCTTCGGTCAAGCTGATGATCGTCATCTCTGATGGCGATCCTTCGCCACCATTGGACAGCACCTTACGGCGGTACAAACAAGCGGGAATTCAAGTTACTACGGTGGCCGTTGGTACGCACGGACCGGCTGGCCATAAGACGTTACAGCAAGTCGCCAATGTCACAGGAGGACGCTACTATGTCGTCAAGGACCCCCGTGCCTTGCCGAAGATCTATGTGAGCGAAGTTCGCCGCGTGGCCCGACCGCTGATCTTCGAGCCGGAGTCACCGGTGCAACCTCAGATCACGTATCCCCACGAAATCTTGCAGGGGATCGAAGGCAATCTACCGCCGATATCCGGTTTCGTGATGACGACCTTGAAGGAGAATCCGCTGGTCGAAGTGGCCGCGATTTCGCCGCTACCCACCGACGAAAAGAACTCCACCATTCTGGCATCTTGGACCTATGGACTGGGACGGACGGCCGTCTTGACAACCGACGCGGGACATCGTTGGGCTCGCTGGACCGACTGGGAAAACTACGACAAGTTCTTTTCGCAATTGGTACGTTGGTCGATGAGGCCAGTGAACGACATGGGTAAGTTTTCGGTGGCCACGGTCGTCAAGGATGGCAAGGTCCGCGCGGTCATCACAGCCTTAGACAAGAATGACGATTTCCTGAACTTTCTCAACATGGCCGGCACGGCCACAAGCCCCGATTTAGAGTCGCTCGACATCAAGTTCGAGCAAGTCGCACCAGGCCGCTATGTGGGCGAGTTTGATTCGGACAAGGATGGAAATTACTTCCTGACAGTTAGCCCAGGTCCTGGCTATGCACCGCTTCGAGCGGGTGTGAACGTCCCTTATTCGTCTGAATTTCGGGATCGCGAAACCAACATGGCGTTGCTCAATGACCTCGCAAGAAGGAAGCCCAAAGATGGAAAAGAGGGCGTACTGATCGACGGTGATCTGGATTCCAACGACTTCGGTTCGCTCCTGTCGGTCAATTCGTTTCGAAGTGATCTGGCCCCAGCCGTTGATTCTCAAGATGTCTGGCCCTTCTTCTTGGTTCTCACATCCTGTCTCTTTTTTGCCGATATTTTTGTGCGACGCGTCACCATCAACTTCGATTGGGTTGCGCCGAGTGTCGTCTGGTTACGAAACAAAGTGTGGCGCATTCAGGTCGAACAGAAAGTCGAGGAAGTCCTGGATCGCTTGAGAAGCAGCAAAGCAGAAGTCGCCGATCAGATCGACGACCGCCGTGCGGCGACGAGGTTTGAACCCGTTCCCGATGACATGGACGTCGCCTCGGCGAAAACATTGGAGGAAGTTCTTGAAGACACTTCACCGCTGTCGGGGCGACCCGGTTCGGAAAAACGACCGACGACACAGATGACGCCTGATGCCGCCGACGAGGAGTCGTACACCACCAGGCTCTTGAAGGCGAAAAAACAAGCCTGGAAAGATCACCAAGAATAGCGTCAGACGAGCGAATACATGGCGGCCCGTGTTCGCGTTGGTGCGTCAGCGGTTCGGTCTGCCCTTTGGCCAGAGGTGACGATACCGGCGTCGGAGTTTGAAAACCTCGTTCTCTTGATTTCCCCTGCGGGAAGTGGTTAATTACAGAATCTGACACGTCGAATTTGCTTGCGTTGGTGACTTATTTTGTGCGTCAAGCGTCGTTCGCTCACCTCCACGCGATTCATTCGAACGGTATTCAACCTGGGTAAGGAGCGTCCATGAGTTCAGCGGCATCGATGGAAAATCAAGCGGAAGAATTCCGCACACGATATGCGGCAGTACAAGAACAGATCGGGAGAGTCATCGTCGGACACGAAGAGATTGTCCACGGGGTGCTGACCTGTTTGTTCGTTGGCGGCCATTGTCTGTTGGAAGGCGTGCCAGGTTTGGGCAAGACCTTGTTGGTGCGCACGTTGGCTGAAGCGTTGAACCTCGATTTCAATCGCATTCAGTTCACGCCCGACTTGATGCCGGCTGACATTCTCGGCACGAACATGGTCATGGAGGCATCGGATGGAAAACGGGTGTTCCAATTTCGAAAGGGGCCGATCTTCACACAGATTTGCCTGGCCGATGAAATCAACCGCGCAACGCCAAAGACGCAATCCGCCATGTTGGAGACGATGCAAGAGGGCACGGTGACCATTGGCGGTGAACGGCACACGCTGAGCCAACCGTTCTTTGTCTTGGCCACACAGAACCCGATCGAACAGGTAGGGACTTACCCACTTCCTGAAGCTCAACTAGATCGCTTCTTTTTCAAGCTGGTGGTTGGTTATTCAAATCGCGATCAGCTCTCGACGATTTTGGATCGCACGACGGCGGGCGAGAATGCGGTGCCGGAAAGAGTGATGGATGGCGCGGAGATCATCCAATGGCAGCAGCTGATTCGCGACGTGATCATGGCCAAACATGTTCAGGACTATGTCGTCCGGCTAACATTGGCAACGCACCCCGATGGACCTTTCGCCTTGCCGGTGACAAATCAGTATCTCCGCTGGGGAAGCAGTCCGCGGGGCGCGCAAACACTGGCACTCGCCGCGAAAGTACGCGCTTTGCTCGAAGGTCGCTTCAACGTGAGCTTCGAGGACGTTCGACGCGTTTTTCTGCCAGCGATGCGGCACCGAGTGATCCTCAACTTTGAAGCCCAGGCGGAAGGGACTGAAGCGGACGAGGTGCTGTTGGAGATTCTGGAGAAGCTTCCTGAGAAAGCCGAAACCACGCCCGTCGCCGCCGCCGTCGTCGCCGAGTAATCTGATGCCAACTTCCGCCACGCAAACTCAGCTGCTTAGCCCGCAACTCCTGGCTCGGCTCGAACGTCTTGAACTTGTTAGCCGCAAGGTCTTTCGTGGCCGGCTGAAGGGCGAACGCCGCAGTCGACGTAAAGGCCAGAGTGTCGAGTTCGCGGACTTTCGCAATTATGTTCAAGGCGACGACCTTCGATTTGTCGACTGGAATCTGTACGCCCGCTTGGACAAACTGTTTCTGAAGCTGTTCCTGGAAGAAGAGGATCTGCATTTTTATACGCTGATCGATACCAGCGCTTCGATGACTTTCGGTGAACCGTCCAAGTTGCAACACGCAAAGCAGCTCGCGGCGGCGCTTGGCTTCATTGGGCTGTGCCGAGCGGATCGCGTGAAAATCGAAACACTCGGTACGACGCGTGCAAAGCCGGGCCCGACGTTGCGTGGACGCGCCAGCCTGTGGCGAATGCTCGAGTATCTCGAAGGCATCGACGAAGCCCATAATGTCCCCCTTGCTCAGGGCGTAAAGGACTTTTGTCTGCGTAATTCGGGGCAGGGGATTCTGGTTTTGATTACTGACTTGATGGATAAGGCGGGTTACGAATCCGCATTGCGGTTCCTGTTGGCTCGGCAAATGGACGTCTATGTCATCCAGGTGCTTTCACAAGAGGAATTGCAGCCGGATGTAAAAGGCGACTTGAAGCTTGTCGATTGCGAAGATCAGGATGTTGCCGAGATCACCGTGAGCCGGCCCCTGCTGACGCGCTATCAAAAGACTTTGGCGGCGTTCATCGATGGTGCCCGCGATTACTGTACCCGTCGTGGCATGATCTATCTCATGACTAGCACGGACACACCCGTCGAAACGTTGGTGTTGAATTACCTTCGTCAGCGAGGGCTAGTACGGTGAACTGGCTCCCCGCGCTCAGCCCGCTTCAATGGGCATTCTTATTGGCCGTTCCTCCGGCAATCTTGTCTCTCTATTTCTTGAAGCTGAGACGGCAGCCCGTCGAAGTTCCCAGCACGTACTTGTGGAGCCGTACAATCGAGGATCTGCACGTCAACTCGATCTGGCAGAAGCTGCGACAAAGCTTGCTGTTGTTCTTGCAGATTCTGGTTGTGACACTGGCGATTCTTGCCTGCCTCCGTCCAGGTTTCCGTGGCACCGAACTGATAGGTGATCGGTTCATTTTCTTGATCGACAATTCCGCCAGCATGAGTGCCAAAGACATGGGGCGCACTCGGTTGAGCGTCGCTCAGGAACGCGTGCTGGAATTGATCGACCAGATGAAGTCCAGTGACGTGGCGATGGTGATCAGTTTTTCGGATGTGCAGCGTGTCGAGCAGTCTTTTACACATAGCCGTGGCCAGTTACGACAACGCGTCAATCGGATTCAGCCGACGCAGCGGAGGACGGACTTGAGCGACGCATTGCGTGCCGCTTCAGGATTGGCAAATCCTGGGAGGACCAGCGAAGTGGGTACGAACGACTACCAAGTTGCCGACGCAATGCCGGCGACACTGTACATCTACAGCGATGGCGGTTTCGCTTCGGTGCCGGATTTTTCGTTAGGCAACCTCGAGCCGGTATACGTTTCCATTGGTGAAAAGCTTCCGAACAACGTAGGCATTGTTTCATTCAGTACGGAACAGAATGCGGAAAAACCAACTCAAATGCAGGCTTACGCGCGGCTCGAAAATAGCGGGACAGGCGCGGTGACGGTCGAAGTGGAATTGACGTTGGATGGTGAGTTTTTGGATGCCGCGAACGTCGATCTTCCGGCGCGTGACGAAGATGTTCCCGGCGCGACGGGAGTGCAATTCGAACTGGATCATCCTGGGCATGCCGTGCTGAAACTTGAAATTCAAGAGAAAGACGACTTGCTTCTGGACAACATCGCCTATTCGGTCGTGAACAATCCACGGCAGGCGAATGTCTTGGTCGTTACGCCTGGAAACGAATCGCTGGAATATGCCTTTTCGACCAGCGAAGCAAAGCGGATCGCATACGTCAAGTTCGAGCCGCCGGCCACACTGACGACGAAAGAGCATCTGGCCGATGCTGAAACTGGGATCTTTGACCTGGTTATCTACGATCAATGCGTACCCACGGTGATGCCCACCGCGAATACCATGATCATTGGCAACGTGCCACCCATCGAGGGATGGTCCAAAGGCGAACTGTCCCCGGCACCTGTGATCATCGATACAGATCCAGCCCATCCGCTTACGCAGTTGGTGCAGATGGGAGATGTGAAGTGGAACTACAACGGATTCTCGATTACCGGGCCACCCGGTTCGTCCTCGCTCATGGATGCCGAAATTGGGCCATTTCTCGTGATTGGTCAGCGCGACGGATTTGAAGACGTCGCATTGGGCATGGACATTATCGGCAAGTATGCCGACGGCAACGTGGGACCAAAGACAGAATGGCCGATCCGGCGGAGTTTCCCCGTTTTCATGATGAATACGTTGCGATACTTGGGCGGCGCGCGAACCTCGTATTCCACTGAGAGTACTCAACCCGGTTCCTCTATTAACATCCGCTCGAGCTTGCCCGTCGAACAGATTCGCGTGACGTCGCCTTCGGGCGATGTCACCACGCTCGATCGGGAATCACAAAATACGTTTGTCTATAGTAAGACGAACGCCACAGGAGTCTATGAAACGAAAGAGGGTCGTGGGCGAGAGGTGTCGCAGCGATTTGCCGTGAACCTGTTCAGTAGTCGGGAAAGCGACTTGCGACCGCGGGAGGAAATCGAGCTGGGGTACGAGAAAATCGACGGTCAATCGGCTTCCGAGCCCGCGCGGAAGGAGCTGTGGAAATGGCTGCTCATTTTCGCGCTGGGTGTTCTGATCTTCGAGTGGTACGTCTACAACCGACGTGTCTATCTGTAGCCCAAACGCGCGAGCGCCGAGATTCGGCGGTTGACCGTGACTGACGGCGCAACGAAACTGAAAGGTACACTGGTACTGTTCTTGCCAGCCACTCCCAAGCCGCTGGGTTTCTTTCACCATGCCACTCAAATTTCAATGCCAGTGCGGTACCAAGCTGGTCGTTTCGAGCCGTTACGCGGGGCGGCGGGTCAAATGTCCCAAGTGCTCCAAACCGATCGAAGTTCCCCGTGTGGAAGTTTCCAGCGTGGACGAGGCATCACCAACGGTCGGGAGCAATGGCCCCCCAGTCGCGCCGCAGGCCTCCGCAATGACCTCGCGATCGGCTAAAGAACCCCGGTCAAGGTCGTCGTCACGGCCCAAGACGCCGCGTCCACCGACAATGGCCAGGGACACGGCTCCAGCGTCGTCAACGGTGAATGTCAAACCGCCACCGCTGCAAGCCGAGTCGCCCGAACTGTTGTCGCGTGACGTGGCCGAAGCAGAACCGCCGCCCGTGCAGCGTCAGACGGAGCCGAAAACACCGACTCAACCGACGCCAACTCCGCCTTGTGTCGATGGTCAGGCAGGCCGCGATCCAGTTGCACTGAAAGGTGGTGATCCGCCCGTCGTCAAACCGAGTCCGCCCGTCGGTCGTTCAAAGAAAGCGGCGCCCGCCGCCGAAGACACAGCCTCCGAAGACACAAAAAAGAAATCGCCCATCGTGATCGCACCGGCACTCGAGACTCGTCAAGAGGAGAAACGGCCGGCGGCAGCCAAGCGACGATCGGAGCATAAGCCGGCGGCCACAGACTGTTCCCCTTCCCCGCCTCCGTTGCCTGCATCAAATAAGTCTGACGATTCGAGCGTAGCGCCGGCTCGAAATGCGGGCACCAAGCCCACGACGCGACCAAGCACGCCACAACCCGCTGCCGACACGTCGCATCGGCCCGCCCGTCCGCCCTTGCCGTCGGCAAAGACAAGAGGAAAGGCGACTCCCAAATCCGTTCGATCCGATCGGCCCAAGACACCAGCGGCGAGTACGACTGTTGCATCGGGATCGGAAGCGTCTCGAATGGATATCGCCGCACCCACCGTCGCAGTGTCGGACCCGCCACCGGATCTACCAATCAAGGCTGCTGTTCTGCCTGGCTACCAGCCAACTGAAGATCAAGTTGCGATCGTCCGCGCGATTGGAGTTTCTCTCGCCGCGGTTGCGGCGATCAGCGCGATTCCAGCGATCATGGACATCATCGACCACATGCGAGCCGAGGCGTCTCTGGGAGTCGCCAGATGGGCCTACTTGGTACTGATGTTGGCTGCCTTACAGGGCGCCTATTCTGCGTACGTGTATCAACTGCCGGACTGGAGCACTGTTTGGGTCGTCACCATCGTTACGCTCGTGATTGCAACGGGCTACGCCATGATGTTAGGTTTGACGTTCATCACGCATGGCGACGCGTGGCTCGTCCGCATCCTGGATCTGGGTGACGTGTTTCGCGGCGGCCGTGACTCGCTGTGGTGCTTCGTCATGCTTTGCTTGACCAGTTTGATCAGCTACTTCAGCGGCCGCATCAGCGTACGCTGGCGCGGCGAACTGATCGCGACATGATCTGCCTTCTGCTACCTGGCAAAATGCGCCCGACGTGTCGGCCCCATCCAAGACTACGTCAGCACCCCGGCGATGCAAGCTGTCATGCAACAGGCCAGTGCCCCGCCAATCATGGCGCGCAGTCCAAACTTCGCCAGATCAGAACGCCGATTCGGCGCGATGCCACCGATGCCTCCGATTTGGATTCCGATCGCGCCAAAGTTGGCGAATCCCGATAAGGCGTAGGTCAGAATACGAACAGATCTGGGACTGAGCTCGACTTGCGAATCTGGTCGAAGCCAGCGCCCTAGCTGTTCGTAGGCGATGAATTCATTGGCGACTGTTTTCAAACCGAGCAACTCGCCGGCGTGCATACAGTCACTCGATTCGATGCCCATCAACCAGGCGACCGGCGCGAATGCATATCCCAGGCCTGTCGCCAGCGACCAGGTCGGCGCACCACTGGCATCGCGGAAGCCCAATAGCCACCCGATGCCACCCACGGCACCGTCAACCATCGCGATCAGTGCCAGGAACGCCAGTAGCATTGCGGCCACGTTCAGGGCGAGTTTCATGCCGTCCGTCGCTCCAATCGCGGCAGCCTCAATGACGTTCACACCTTTCCGTGGAATATGCACTTCGACGGACCCCATCGTCTGCGGTGTTTCTGTTTCTGGTCGCAAGACTTTGGAAATCAGCAGCGCCGCGGGTGCGGAAATCACCGATGCCGTCACGAGATGGCCGGGGCTGATTCCCATTCCCGCGTAGGCGGCCAGCAAGCCGCCCGAAATCGTCGCGAAGCCGCCCACCATCACGGCGTGCAATTCAGAGCCGGTCATCGTGTCGATGTAAGGTCGGATGACCAAGGGTGCTTCGGTATGTCCGACGAATACGTTCGCCGCGGCTGCCAGACTCTCGGCACCTGAAACGGCCAGAGTTTTCTGCATCGCTCGAGCCATGACCTTGACGATTGCCTGCATGACGCCGAAATAGTACAGCACGGACATCAACGACGAGAAAACGATAATTGTCGGCAGGACACCAAAGGCGAAAGATCTCAGCAAGGAGATTGGGGGCGGCAATTCTGGGTCGCCATCCCGTGGGAAGATCCCGAATAGAAAGCCAGCTCCCTTGGCGACAAAGCTTTCAAGGTGGTGGAAAAAGAAATCAATGCCCTCGTTCAACCAACTGCCTATGGGTGCAGATAGTCCGGGTGGCGTCCACAGAATGAGCCCGGCAAAGCCAAACTGAAGAAACAAACCGCCGAAGACAATACGCCAACGAATACTGCGGCGTTGCGAACTAAGCAACCATGCCAAACCA
>JASLRF010000361.1 GCA_030744095.1 Pirellulaceae bacterium
AAACAAAGCGCCGTTCAGACTGCGCAAACCAGTGATGCCAAGAACCTGATCGTCAATTCCGAAAATCTCAATTCGATAGGTATCATCCGGTAACGTCTGGGCGAAGCGAGCGACGACGATGGTTGGATTCGATGGATCGAGAAAACCCAAAAAACCAGGTGTCATCACGACGTCGTTGGTATCGCCAAACGCGTCGTCCATTCCAGCTCGCGTGAATCGAATGCCATCAAACGTGCTCTCGTCCAGGTTTGCACCGCCGTTGAACCGCAGTGTAAGCTCGCGCGGTGCGACTCCCAGAATGTTGTCAAAACCGGGGTCAGTGACGGTCTCGAAATCGAAAATGTCACCGTCATTTGGGTTCGCGCTGATCAGCTGAGGCCCCTGTAGGGCCACCCCGCTAGCTCCGAGAGCCGGAAACTCAAACGAAGCAATCTGCGTCGCCCATCGGCCACCACTGGGAATGTACTCCTGTGTATACCAGAACGATCGATCGTTAACCGGATCGACACTCATCGCGCTGTAGTCGCCCCAGCGGGACGAGAAAGTCTGCACACCGCTGCCGTCGATGATCGTGTGCTCGCCCTGGGGCATCGTCCCCAACGGATCGGACGCTCGTCTACCCGTGTAACGTATGCTGGGGAAAGTCGTTGAGCTGGTGATCGAGTATCCCAATGCAATGTCGCCGTCGACATTCATGGCCGCGCTGGCCATCCAGCGATCTTCCGTATCCGGGGCGTGGGTTCCATCCTGAAAGAGTGACCACGCCCCCCCCGGTGCCTTCCGTAATTCAAACCAGTGGATCCCCGCATGATCCGTATCAACGTCTTCCGTGAAACTACCAACCAGAGTCTCGTGCGTGCCGAAATTGCGATATTGCGCACGATAATTAATGTAGTGAGGCAGGGCGTCAAGACTGTTGGGGACACCCGGCTGGTCGAGGCAAGAACGACTGAAATTGCACAGATTGTAGTCGAAGTCCGCAATTCCAACGGTCGCAGCCAAGGTATAGGTCGAGTTGGCGGGCGTGACAAAGTCCGGCGCGAACTCCCAAACTTCGACGAAGTCTTGAGCCGGATCGGCGCCACTCGGGTTCGTGATCTCGTCGTCTAGCTGGCGGATGAACAACCCTGGTGATCCGGCGGGTGCCGCTGGACCATCCAGGTCGGCCGGCATGATGTGGTTGCGCTGCCAACCGGCACGATCAGGCGTTGACTGCCGAATCGCTGCTATCGTGCCGCTCGGCCCATTAACCATACGTTGCCGATCAAGCGCATAGACCGGGTTGTCGCTCTCGTTCGTGCCGATGAAGTAGGCATCCTCCCAGACTGCAAACTTCAAATAGTCAGGAAAGTTTGGCGCCGAAATCTCGTAGGCAAACCAACTGCCAGCCGTGGGATCCGGTGTCTGTGAAATGTAGACACACATCGAGTTGCTACCACCCGGTGGCGTAAACTCGCTGACCAGCCAACGATCTGCCAAATGGTCATACAACACAATTGGATCACCCGCCCCGTTCGCACAGTTGCTGCCCGCCACGGCAAGTGTGTCGGTGTTTTGAGACGCCTGCAGGACATTGCCCTGCTTGTCGTAAATCTCAAATGTCGATCCGCCAGGGGCGTTCACCATCTGGATGTAATGATTCGGACCAACATCGCCCACCGTATCCGGCGGCGCCAGCAAGACCGTCGTTGCTTGACCGGGGAAATTTACCGTCGGAGTATCGAACGCCAGGAGAACCCTTGCTTCAAGCGGCTCAACGCGCATCTTGCGAGTCTGCCGTTTGAGGCGAAGACGGCGCCTAAATCGTCGCCAGAGTGACTCTCGTCGCATGGCCATATAAAATACCCTCTATCTGGGTGGGCTGGAGCGCCGTTGGAAAAGCGCATGCCAGCTACTCATGAGCAGCAGACCTGGTCCTACACCCGTCTTTGGACGGGCAAAACAGGCCGCTGATTCGCCGTAAGTTCAGTTATATCTTTCAGTTTCTACGCATTCTATCGATTATAATTGGGCGCGAATCCTTTGCAAGAAATCTGAGAGGCAACCACCTCATTTACGCAGTCATCCCACACTTCCAGCGATTCGGACGCCGAAACCTCCCCAGATCGCGCCAGACAGCACGACCCGAATGACTCGCTCGAAAGAGGGGGTGGTTTAACTGGCTTTGTCGCAATCTCACAGGTTGTCGTGTCCGAGCAGATCCTCCTCCCAAGCCTTGCCAACGTCGGCAGCCAAATCATCGGTGGCCAAGTCATCAGTGGCCAAGTCGTCCAGCACCGACTCCAGCTGTCTATCAACGGATTGAATCGAGAACTCGGTGGCTCGTTTTGCGGCAAATGCCAGCGGTGTCGCCTCATGGCCGAACAGGGCATCCACGGCTGGTGCGTGATCATGGGAAACCGCACCGGAGCCTGTTTGGTGGGGCAGATTCGTCATTCCACCGGCTGCCATGCCCGGCAGGAAGAGAATCGGTGCTTCGCCTTCCGCATCGAACGGACTTTGACTGAACTCGCCTTCGCCATTTTGGCCTAGCGAGTTGAAATAGTTGATCAAGACCAGAACGTCATTGGCGGTCACCAGGTCATCGCCGTTGACATCGCGGAAGGGCGGCCCAACGGCACCTTCTGGAACGGGTCCCGGACCGACGTCGTTGAGGTAGTTGATGACGATCAGCACGTCCTGCGGCGAAACGGTTCCATCCGCGTTGACGTCGAACCGGTTGAACGGATTCTGCCAGTTGTGGATATTCTCCACGGCGATCGTGACGGTAGCCCGCGCACGGACACCACTGCCGTCGACCGCGTCGTATTGGAAGGTGTCGTCACCGAAGAAGCCAGGATCTGGTGTATAAGTGAATGATCCGTCGCCGGCTAACTGCAACGAGCCATTGTTCGGTCCGGTGCCTGCG
The DNA here is from genome assembly GCA_030744095.1 of Pirellulaceae bacterium. Next base: position 2,909 of record JASLRF010000361.1, read on the forward strand.
ACATGCTCGGCGGTCAGTTGTTCTCCGTCCACATCGAGATCGTTTGCCAGCACGCCGTCCTCTGCGGAGACCGTCAGCGAACTCTCCTGATCAACCATGTAGTTATCCGAGGTCGCCACGGGATCGTCGTTTACCGGTGTGACAACGATCGTCACCGTAGCGAGGTCCGAACTGATCGATCCGTCTTTGGCCCGATAGGTGAAGCTATCCACACCGCTGAAATCGGGGTTAGGCGTATAGGTAAAGCCGCCCGCGGCGCTGAGTGAGACCTGTCCGTTTACAGGCGAGGTAATCCGTTCGGCTGTCAGCGGGCTGCCTTCAGGATCGGAGTCGCCCGTATCGGGGTTGTTAAGCACGCCGTCAGTGGAGGAAACAACCAGACGCCCATCTTCTGCGACGGAATACGTGTCGTTGCGAGCGATCGGCGCGTCGTTACGACCATCCACGGTGATCGTGACAACGGCCTGGTTGGACTGCGACTTCGTATCAGACACTCGATAGGTAAATGTATCTTCCAACGACTGGCCAAACGGCAACGCCTGAACGGAGGCGATGTTCGTTGGATCGTACGTGAAGGTGCCATCCGTGTTGACGGTGACCGGAGCTCCCAAGGCGGACGTCACATCAAACGTAACGACCGTAATGGTGTCACCATCATCCACGTCAATATCATTCTCGATCACACCTTGGCCGGAGACAATCAGCTTCGAGTCTTCGTCGGTGCGATAGGAATCGTCCGTCGCGATGGGTGCGTCATTTTCGCCCTGGACGGTGATGGTGGCGGTGGCCGTCGCAACACCTCCCTTCATATCACTGATCGTGTAGGTAAAGGTATCGCTCGCGTTTTGAATCGACGAGAGAGCCTGCAATCCCGCAACTCCTCTGGGATCATATTGAAAACTCCCATCTCGATTGACCACGATCGCGGCACCACGTGCGCTGACACTACCAAACGCGTTAGCGAAGATTGCGTCGCCATCGACATCGTTGTCGTTCGCCAACAAACCGGCGGCGGCAACAGCCAGAACGGTGTCTTCATTCGTCGAGAATGAAACGTCTCGCGCGACGGGCGCGTCGTTTACTCCTGAAACCGTGATCACCACGGTGACAGGACTGGACCGATCGAATCCGTCGAAGGCTTCATAGACGAAGGAATCGGCAACGGTGGCATCAGCGGGTAGGGCATTCAGCGTCGGCGACGTGGTGGGATCATAGTCAAACCCACCATTTGTGTTGAGTGTCAACCGCGCCCCCGAAGGCAGTTGAATGTTCGATCCAACGTCGGAATGCACACCGTTGACGCTGAATACGGTCAGGATGTCACCTTCGTCATCGCGGTCATTCGCCAACACACCGAGTGCCGGCACAGAAAGTTGGTGATCTTCAGTCGTCGTATAGCCGTCTCCGAACGCGACGGGCTTGTCATTCACACCCGACACCGTCACGGATACGGTCGCCGTTGCCCTGACGCCAAGCCCGTCAGTGATTTCATAGGTGAAAGTGTCGGGCGTGGTCAAGTTAGCGGCCAGCGCTTGCAAGGTCACCGAATCTCGAGGATCGTAAACGAACTCACCGCCGGCGTTGACGCTGATCGCCGCCCCCTTGTCGCTCCGAGAATCGAAACGGATCAACGACAGCGTGTCCGTGTCGCCCAAGTCGGCATCCGTATCATTGTCCAGTGCATTGATCGTGAACGCATGGTCTTCGTCTCGTGGGGTGTTGTTAGCGTTGGCATCGTCATCATTGGCCACCGGGGCATCGTTGACGCCGGTCACCGTAATGGACACCACACCATCGGTGCGCACACCGTTGACGTCGATGACCGTGTACGGGAAAGTGTCCGTCGTCGGCTCGCCCTGGCGTAACGCCTGCAGAGGCGTTGCGTCCAGCGGATCGTAGCTGTAGCTACCATCGGCGAACACTTCCACCGACGCTTCCTTGGTACTTAGGCGGGTGGCAGGCTCAGCCACCAGGCCGTTTGTTTCACCAGCATCCGGATCGCTATCGTTGGTCAAGACACCTCTGGCACCAACAGCGAGCAATTGGTCTTCGGTTGTCGCACCGAAATCTGGACGAGCGACAGGCGCGTCATTCAAACCCGAAACGGAAATCGTCACGGTTTCGGTAACACGTACACCCTGGGAATCTTCGACAGTGACGCGGAACGTGTCCTCTTCCGTCGGGGATGTGGTCTTCAAGGCCTGCAGCGTCGCTGATCCACGCGGATCATACGTGTATCCACCACCTGGATTAACGGCGACGGCCGCACCCAAAACACTGAGCACGTCGAAACCAACGACCGTCAGCGTGTCGTTGAGGTCAAGATCGGAGTCGTTTTCCAACACGCCTTCCGTATCGGGAACCACCCGTTCTGCGTCCTCGGTAGTGAAACTCACATCGTCATTAGTGACAGGTATGTCGTTCACGCCGGTCACCGTGACCGTAATCGTAGCGTCACTGCTGAGGGCATCTCCCAATCCTGTCTGATCGTCTGCATGGTAGCCAATTGCGACCTGGCAGGATTCGCCCACCGCCAAACCGTGGAAATTGTCTTGTGGATCGAACGTAAACGACCCATTCATGTTGTTGGTAAAGTTGTCGGTAAGATTGACGCTCGTCAAGTTCACGTCACACACACCAACTACGGTCGTGGCCGGCGCACCCAATTCAAATTCCAGAGCATTTCCGTCGGCGTCGCTACCGTCAAACAGATCGGTGGTGATCGGTCCATCTTCGGTCGTCGTGATGCCGATGTCCTGAACTTCCGGCCGGTCGTTCACGCCAGTTACCGTGACGGTGACAATGGCGACATTACTATTGCTCAGGCTCGGATCGGTGGCCCGATAGCTAAATGTGACGTCGCGGGTTTCCCCTTCCTCAAGATCCTGAAAATCATTGCCGGGATTGAAGGTAAATGAATTGTCGCCGGGCGTGCCGCTGACGGCGACCGATCCTTCGGCGGGCTGGGTGGACAAGAGGTCATAGACCAACTGAGCAGTATCGTTCATGTCGATATCCGTGGCGTCGAACTTCCCCTGAATCGCCGGACCATCTTCCATAACCGGATCGCCCGATACTTCTCCGACGGTCGTGTGGACGTCGTTGGCCGTTGGGTTGTCATTCACGCCCGTCACCGTAATCGAAACGGTTGCTTCGTTCGATTCGAGGTTCCCCGCGCCATTGTCCTGGAGCTTATAACGGAATTTGTCGATGGTGCTGTCAGTAACACCAAGTTGTTGCAAGAGGGGCGAACTGGTTGGGTCGTACGTAAACGTCCCGTTGGCGTTGACGACAACCACAGCGCCCAGGTCACTGGCGACGGTCAAGGTCGCACCAACGATCGGCGTGGTTTGTGCCTCGACCACTGACAACGTTTGTGCCGGAATATCGACGTCGGTATCGTTCTGGCGGACTCCGAGGCCGGAAACGGTCAGTGTGGCATCTTCGCTGGTGGTGTAGTTATCGTCGTTTGCAACGGGGGCGTCATTGAGGTCGGTCACCGTAATCGCTGCCGTAGCGGTGGCCGTGCTGTACGGCTGAGTACCGCCGTTGGCAACGACGGACACTTTCGTGCCCTGTTGGCCAGCTGTCGTGCCGGACTGGTCCCAAGCACGGAATCGGATTGTGGCGGTTTCGCCATTGTCCGTGTCGGGAACATAGCGAACTCGGTCTACCGCTCGCAGCAGCAGTGCGGAGTTGGTGGAAACCGTTCCCACTGGCAGATAATTCGTGTTGCCGTCGAGCAAGTACTCCCATGTCCCCGCCCCCGTCAGACCGCTGATCGCGATGCCTTCAACGAGCCCCGTTGGGTCGTCGACATCCGTGATCGGGTTGCCAGCCAAACTGGCCAAGATCGTCGTGATGTCGGCACCGTTGTTGTCGACGTCGTCTTCCGTTATCGTCGGCAGTACCAACGTGGCCGACGTGTCCAAGACGGGGGCATCGTTTACGCCCGTGACGGTAATCGAGGCCACCTCTTCGTTCGCACTGAAGGCTGTCTCACCGCCGTTGACGTCCGAGTTGCCTGTACCGCCCGGCACGCCGCTGGTCTGATCCCAAGCGCGGAACGTGATCGTGGCAATTTCACCTTGTTCCTGATCCGGGACAAACCGAATCCAGTCGGTTGCTCGCAGCAATCGCGCAGCCGTACCGTTGACCGTACCCACGTCGACGAAGTTCGTGCCGCCATCGATCGAATACTGCCAAGTGCCATTTCCGATCTTTGCGCTGACCGCAATCCCTTCAACGGCTCCGGTATCCTCGTCCGTGACGGCATTTTCAGGATTGGCGGGAATCGGATCCAGGAGAGTCGCGACGGAGATTCCCTGATTGGAAATGTTGTCTTCCGTGATCGTCGGCAGCGTAAAGGTCAAGCCAGTATCCAGGACCGGTGCATCGTTGGCATCGGTCACAGTGACAGAGATCGTCTGCATGTCCATGCCGCCGTTGCCGTCGTTGACCATGACCTTCACTTCGTACACGCCGTTTATGCCGTCGTCTGTCGGAATCTCAAAGTTCGGGGCCGTCAGGAACGCCAATGCGCCGCTCGAACCGTTGATGGTGAACAGTGCCTGATCCGCAGCGCCGCCCGCGGGCAGCGAGAACGTGAGCGTGTTCGCGGGAAGGTCCGCGTCCGTGGCCGTGACGGTCGTTACGGCGGTTGTGTTCTCGGCAACATTAACCGCGGCCGTCGCACCGCCGCCATCGGATGTAATAATAGGATCGTCGTTGGCATCGGTCACAGTGACAGAGATTGTCTGCATGTCCGTGCCGCCGTTGCCATCGCTGACCATGACCTTCAGTTCGTATACACCGTCTGTGTCGTCGTCTGTCGGAATCTCAAAGTTCGGAGCCGTCAGGAACGCCAATGCGCCGCTCGAACCGTTGATGGTGAACAGTGCCTGATCCGCAGCGCCGCCCGCGGGCAGCGAGAACGTGAGCGTATCTCCGGCAGCGTCCACGTCAGTTGCCGTGACGGTCGTTACGGCGGTTGTGTTCTCGTCAACATTGACCGCCGCCGTCGCACCGCCGCCATTGGACG
>JASLRF010000362.1 GCA_030744095.1 Pirellulaceae bacterium
ATGGACGCGCGGTTTGTAATTCAGAATCGTGGGATGTTTCAGACTATTTCTGGTTGCTGGCTGTGCTGCATTTGCAACACCGCTTAATCTTCGGTAGAGGAAAATTGCGCCAGCCCGGTATCCCGAATGGCCGCCAGCTCCCGCAGCAGTCGGTCGATCATCTCCTGATCGTGCACATAGCTCAAGCTGATGCGAAGTAGCGACTCGCCTTGGGGAACCGAAGGTGGGCGGATTCCTGGCACGAACAGGCCGCGCTGGCGCAATCTCGTGGCAGCTTGTAATGTCGTGGCCGGATCGCCGACCAAGATTGGGATGATCTGACTCGTCGAATCGCCAATTCTCCAACCCTGGAATTTCAACTGCTGCCGCAGGTTGGCGGCGCGGGCCAGTAAATCGGTGCGACGATGTGGTTCCTGACGCACCAACTGAAGCGCTGCGCGACCTGCGGCAGCTGTGGCTTCCGGTGAGGCGGTGGAAAAAACGTAAGACCGCGCGCGGTTGGCTAACCAGTCAATCAGTGCTCGTCGGCCGGCCACGAAGCCTCCGATCGATCCTAACGCTTTGCTGAGCGTGCCAGCGTGCACGTGCACGCGATCGCCAACGCCCAACTGTTCACTCATGCCACGGCCATACTGACCATACACACCCGTGGCGTGTGCTTCGTCGACCATCAGCATCGCATCGAACTGTTCGGCCAAGTTCGCCAGTTCTGTCAAAGGGGCTGCATCTCCGCCCATGCTGAACAGACCATCGGTGACGATCAATCGTCGTCGCGTGTCGGACGCGGAAATCAGCAATTCGCGCAGATGTTCGACATCGCCGTGATGATAGACGTGTACGTCCGCGCCAGACAGCCGGCAACCGTCGATAATGCTGGCGTGGTTCTTTGCGTCGCTAAAGACGGCGTCCGAGTGCCCCGCGAGCGCGGTGATCGTGCCCACGTTGGCGGCGTATCCCGACGAGAAAAGTAAAGCTGCCTCGGTTCCCTCGAACTCCGCGAGTTCTCGTTCCAACGCTGCGTGTTCTGACCCGCGTCCAACGACCAGCGGGCTAGCGCCGGCACCCCAGCCAACAGCGCCGATCGTCGTGCCAACGGCTTCGTGACACCGATCACTGGCCAGGCCGAGATAATCGTTCGAGCCAAAATTGACCAGCTCGTGGCCATCGACGCGTATGACCGCGCCCTGAGCCAACTGCCGTTCGCACAAATAGCGACGTAACTGCCGTGATTCCAATTCAGCGAGTTCTGTGTCGATCCAAGTCGTTGGGTCGTGTGGCATAGGCAGCGATGATTGACGTACGAAGGGATTTTCTCATGCGCCTTCATTCTATCGGCAAATACTCGAGGGCTTCCAGGGCTCTGTTTAAGCAATCCCGCCACCGCAGCCGGCAATCGTCAGGCGGAGCGTGACGGATATTCTCGGGCCAAGGCATTTGCTTCATAGGTACTCGTTACGCGTTGCCAGAGCGCCGGAATCGTCACACGGTGATCGCCGGAGAAATAAAAGCTCTGCCCGCCATCGGCGACCGTCCGCACCAAGATCGTCTTCCACGGGCGATAGTAGTACATCGGATGGTCTTTGCCTGGTGGCCCAACACGGTAATCTGTTGGCAAGTCGACCAGATCGAACACGGCGGTGGTGAACGAGCGGATTTCGCGACCCGCTTGTCGCGCGACGTTGCGCGCCATCGACAGAGCTTTCAAATACACTTCTGGCCCCGTCACGGCGGAACCGACGTTCAGGAACACGCCGCCTGCCAGATCTTGGATCGCCCGAGTGAAGATAAGAAAGTCGGTGTAGCTGGCGGCACCCAGCGCGGCGCCGTCGCAGTTGGGATGCGAATGAATAATGTCGCTGCCGACGCTGACATGCGAAGTCACCGGCACACCGGCTCGCCAACCGGCGGCGGCAATGCTCAAGTCACGCCTGGGAAACTCGCCTTCCTCGATCGTTCGGCCAACCGCTTCGCCCAAGCCTTCTTGCCGCTGAGCGGCTGACACAATGATGTCGTTTAGTCGGCTGGTTTCATTCCACAACCCGAACTGGCCCTGTTGAATCCACTTGCGGACATCTTCGCTGGTGCCGCTGCCCAATGCGAGTTCATAGTCGTGAATCATGCCCGCCCCATTGGTGGCCAGGTGCGTCACGAGGCCGCGCTGGATGAGGTGGATCAGATAGCGGGACAGGCCGAGCTTGATTGGATGAGCCCCCATCATCAGGATCACAGGACGATCTGCCTGACGCGCTCGCACGATCGCCTGGACGAGCGTTTCAAATTCGGGATTCGTGTAGTCCGTGACATCTGCGTCCAAATCGAGGCAGTCCTGTGCACGGAGGTCATGCCCGCGGTCGGACAATGCACGCAGATGGATCTGTTGACGATCAAAAAGCGGGTAGCGACTCATGCTAGCGTCCTTGTGATGTTCTGGCGAACCGCGAGTTATACCCGCGAGCCTCAGAGATCCCAAAGGCCATTCGCGTTTACCCAGATTCTCTTCTTTCAACCGGCCATCGGCATTATAAGAGGCTATGGAAGTTGGCTCGCGTCCCAGATGGACCTGCTTGCACGCAAGACAATCAACGTGGCGCGTCACCAAAAACTCGCACAACAGGGAAAATGACTGCCCATGAGTCCGGTCGAGCTACTCAATGTGTTCAACGGTCTGTCCGCTCCACGCGTGCTTGTGCTGGGCGACTTGATCTTGGACCGCTACACCCATGGCGACGCAGAGCGTGTCAGCCAGGAGGCACCGATCTTGGTCTTGCGTGCCGAGCAGCGAGAGGAACGATTGGGTGGTGCGGCAAATGTCAGCCACATGCTGCGCGGACTGGAAGCGAGCGTGGCGTGTGCTGGTGTCGTGGGTGACGACGAGGCCGGCGTTGGCGTAAGAAAACTGCTCAGCGAAGTTGGCGTGG
>JASLRF010000363.1 GCA_030744095.1 Pirellulaceae bacterium
GGCTTTAACAACAAACTAAAACTGATCACCAGAAAATCATATGGCTTTCGCACGCAACAAGCCTATGAAATCGCTCTCTATCACAACCTCGGAGCACTTCCTCAACCTGACTTCACCCACAGATTCTTCTGAGGAGGCAAATGTTTTGGCCCGCAGGCGTCTCGGAACTTGCCGCGTTTGTCATGGCAAACGGGATGGTTTTGGAACGACCAATTCAAGTAATGTGCAATGTAAAGATCCAGTGTTCCATCACCGTTAAGATCGCCCCAGGCGGCGCTCGTACTCCACGAGTCGTCGACTAATCCCGTGTCGCGGGCGATTTCTGTAAACGTGCCGTCTCCCTGATTAGAAAAAAGCTGTAGTCCTCCGAAGCCGGTCACCAAGACGTCGGGGAAGCCATCGTTGTCATAATCGCCAACTTCGCAGCCGTGGCTATAGAATCCGGTCGCATCGCCCAAAGCCGTAGATGTAACGTCTTCAAATCGCCAGTGCCCGAAATTGCGAAACAGAGCCGGCGGTCTTCCGAGAATCGCTTCCTCTTCAAAATATCCGCCTCCCGCGAAGAACAAGTCCGTATTGCCGTCTTGATCGTAATCCAGCATTGCAACGCCGCCGCCCAGCCATTCGAGAATGCTATGATGTCCAGACTCGTGTCCGCTGGTGAAGGTAAAGTCGATTCCGGATTGCTCGGTAACTTCCACCAGGCGCAATTCATGGTTTACGGCCGCGTCGTTTTGCGGCGACGGCGTTGGTAAAGGAGTCGATGGCCTGTTGCATCCCCAAAGTAGAACAACACTTAGTATGGCTGCGCCGGGCAGGTGAGAGACCTTAGCAGTGTTCGATCTTCTATTGTCGTCTTTCGCTCCGCGAAAGCACGTTCCTTTCGTGGAGCGAAAGGCGACTATCGGATAGTAATTCCTCGAACGATCCTTAGTCATTTCAGTGTGATTTTTTTTCTGGTGTCGAACTCTCGCTCAGCGCATTACGGTGAAAGCTGGCCAATTCCCGATAACTTGGGTCCTCGGCCGACTTGCCTTCATAATAATCTGCCAAAGCTCTGTGCGTTGGAGCGTGATTGGGTACTTGATTCAGGACACTTCGCAGCCAGAAAATACCGTTCTTTGGAACGCCATACTCCAAATAGATCACACCCACTTGGTAACGCGTTTCGACATCCGGATCTGGCTGTTCCGCCATGATCACGGCCTTCTGAAGTTGCTCGCGGGCAAAGATGACCGCGTCGAAGTGGCGATGTGCCTCGTCGTTGTGCCCGAGTCCGCGGAGGGCGGTTGCCAGCGCATAACGTATGTCAAAATCTCCTGGCTCGCGCTGGTGAAGTAGCCTTAGTCGTCGCAAGGCCTGGTCGTATTTGCCCTCTTCGACGTCTAATCGTGCCAGCTCCAGAGCAGCCTTGGTGTTCTCTGGATCGCCTTCCAGCACATCTCGCAGCAACTGCGCTCCTTCGTCGTTCCGCCCCAGATCACACAGACAGAGAGCCTTCCCAATTGCCGCGTCGAGCTTCGCAACTGGCGAGCGACTTGCCAAATCGAAGTACACTAACGCCTCGGCGTGCTGCTTACTGGAATGCAAACAGTGTGCCAGATGCAGCGCGGCCCGTGGGTGTGAAGCGTCGATTTCCAACGCTCTCTCAAAATGCTCGATCGCGGGAGCCCAGCTATCGTTGTCTTGGTCCATGACCCCCCGCAAAAAGTGAGGCTCTGCGACATTTGGAAAATCCGCAGCCCAAACATCCAGTAACTGATTGGCCATGCGATGGTTTTGGGTCTTTAGATATCCGATCGCAAAGGCGTGCACGATCTCTTCTCCGTCACCATCGGGATTGAATAGCAACTCCGACAAATGCGGCCCGGCTTCGCGCATTTGTCCATCCTGGGCCAGCGCCAACCAATGTTCGCGCTGGATACGATCGGCGGGAAGGCCGAACTCCCTGGCCGTTGCCAAGTGCTTTTGGACGGCAGACATCTTGCCTTGGTGTCGAGCCACCCGAGCCATCAACCACTGCGTTTCCGCGTTTCTTGGCGATAGCCAGCTTGCCCGGACAAGCCATGCCTGCGCCTCGGAATAACGGTGTCCGGCCAGACAACGCTGAGCGGCCCAATTCGGTAAAGACGCCCAACGATTTCGCTGGGCGAAAAGACACACGAGTAACACCGCCAGTATTCCAACAAGCACAAACTTGCGACGTCGGTTAGCAGTGTTCGATCTTTTATTGTCGTCTTTCGCTCCGCGAAAGTACGTTCCTTTCGCGGAGCGAAAGGCGACTATCGGACAGTAATTCCCCGAACGATCCTTAGTAACGTCTATGAATGACGCCACACTGAATCGCGTGGACTCTTTCATTCTTGTTGGCATAGCGGTCGGAGATTTCGCATGGGCGGTTTTGTGCTTGGATTCTATCAATATACACTCCCGTCCGATCGGCAGTACACCAAACTTCAACACGCCTTAGCGGCCATGTTGACTGAGGGAGCAACGATGCCGGTTGGCCGCGTAGCTGCGGAATCGATATGCAAGCGCAATAGTGATAGTAGTAAGCACACGGAGTACGCCTGCTACTTTGGTTGCGGCGGTCACACCGTATTCCAAAAAACGCCCGCCGGTTGGAATCAATCGGCGAGCGTTGGGTTGGCTTTGGTCCGAGGTTCAAAATAGACGAAGCTACGGCTGTTCCGTTGGGGTTCCTTCCGGTTCCGGAAAGCCCTCTGGGATGCCAAAATCGGTATCGTCCATGTCGATTTCAATTTCCATAGAATCCGGATCGAAATTGAAGTTGCCCGCGTCCGTCGCCACGGCACCAGCTTGCAAAGCAACCACGAGCCCGAAAAGAACGAGATTCAAGACGAAGACAACTGTCCAGACGATCATGATGTTCTTAATGTCCCATGCTGCTGCTTTCGTCCACCCATAAACGAATGCGATTAAAGAGCCGATCCCACAACAAAGAATCGTCACGATGCAAACGATCCCCATGGTGGACTCGTCACGCTTGAACATCTGCACGATAACCATGATGAAACACACTAAACTTACGAGGCCGCACAAGAAAGAAAGACCTTGCAAAAGTACAATGAGCATTGTTCGACTCCTTCGAAATGATGGTAATGGCCTGTGCTGCAGTCGAAAGAAGAGAAAAACCGTTGGCTGCAACACCGTCGAAATCCCGATGTTTCCCGATTGGGTTCAGCTTGTAACCGCTCCACGCTGCTAGTGTATAGGATCATAACACTTTACGCCCCCCCCGTGCCAATCACTGGGCGATCCACAAGACCATTTCCGAAGGGACCATCATGACGTTTCACAATCATAACTCCTTGCGGCTGCCGCTTTTGTTGGCGGTTCTGTTTTTCGTCAAGTTCGCTGAGGCTCAGGAATCCACGCGTCCACGGCATCTGATTCTCGTCGCCGGTCAATCGAACGCGGTTGGGTTTGATGCCAGGCCGACCGAGTTGCCACCAAATGAGCGCGATAGAGACGTCATGTTCTGGTGGCGCTGCGGTGATCCACCGCCAGACGAGCATGATTCGATCGGAGCTAAGTGGTCTCACTTGCAACCGCAGCCGCTGGGCAGCCCCATCACTCCGCGACGCGACCGACAGTATGGCAATTTTGCTCAGGCCGAGGGTGGATTTGGGCCGGAGATCGGCCTGGCCAGACACCTCCTTGCCAGGCAGCCAGCTCAGCGACTGGCAATTGTCAAAGCGGCGTTCAGCGGAACTGGCATGCGGACGGACTGGGATCATTCCAGTGAAGGCGACGAAGGCAGTTGCTACCGCTCGCTGGTTCGTGAAACGCGGTCGGCATTGAAATCCGCGAGAAACGACGGACAGGAATTGCAGCTGCGGGCCATGGTCTGGGTCCAAGGCGAAAGCGATGCGAACGCGGAAGATGCGCCGCAGTACACCGGACGGCTGCGTGCGATGATCGCCGCGTTGCGACAAGATCTGAAGGCACCCGGACTGACGGTGCTGCTGGGCGTCAACACGCGATTTCTGGAAGGACGAAACAAGTTCATGCCGAAAATTGTGGCGGCATAAAAGGAAGTCGCCGGTTCTGATCCTCTGGTGGAGTACGTCGACACGTCAAAGGCATCGATCGCCAATCCCGTGCACTTCGACGCGAAAGGAACCCTCGAGGTCGGTCGACTGTTCGCCGAATGCCTGATTGAACTCGAAAATGACAAACTTGCTGCCGCTGCCAAACCAGCAGATCAGATTGTTTCCGTCTGGCCGAACGATCCTCCCGGAGATGATCGTGACGTGGGACCGGAACGGGACTTCACAAAGCCAGCCGATAAGCTGATCGCAGGTCGTCGCATCATCAAACTCGGCAACGTCTCCAAACCCGAACTTCATCTGTATCTGCCGCCAGAGGAGATACGAAATGGCTCGGCAATGGTGATCTGCCCGGGCGGTGGATTTCACATTTTGGCCTGGGACCTGGAAGGGACCGAAGTGGCCGAGTGGCTGACGTCGATCGGCGTGACGGCAATTGTCCTGAAGTACCGTGTCCCGACCAACAGCATCGATCCCGCCTGGCTGCCACCGGTCCAGGATGCGCAGCGCGCGATGAGTCTGGTGCGGCAGCGTGCGTCGCAATGGCATCTGAACGAAGACCGGATTGGCATCCTTGGTTTTTCCGCCGGTGCCGTCACTGCCGTTCGGACATCGCTTGCTACAGAGCGACTCTACGAGTCTTGCGACGATGCCGACTCCAAGCCATTTCACGCCAACTCGGCGGTAATCCTCTACCCCGGCGGTCTGGTCAACAAAGACGGCACGGCGCTGCTGGACGACATCATTGTCACCAAAGACGCACCGCCGATGTTCTTCGCGCACGCCTTCGATGATCGTGTTCGAGTCGAAAGCAGCCTGCAACTTTTCCTAGCCTTGAAACGCGCCAACGTACCATCCGAACTGCATGTCTACGACGCCGGCGGACACGGTTATGGACTGCGGCCTGTTCTTAAACACCCCGTGACAACCTGGCCCGCACGGTGCGAAGACTGGCTGCGACGCCTGGAGTGGGTCAGTCGTTTGGAGGATTGACGTTCTATGACCGGGACCTATTGATCCGCCTCCGAAATACGGACCAACATGCTGGTAGTGGTTCATCGCCTGCGAGTGTGACTACAATGCACCATGAATGAACGAACGAATCAATCAATCAATCAATCAATCGTTCTTTTTGTCTCCGAGAACGGGTTAGGAAGTATAGCGATGAATCTCCTCGGGCGTTCGAACTGTGCCATCTTTGTGGTTCTGCTGGGGACGATGGTGCCGGGCATTGCCGATGCTCAAGGGCTGCAGTACGTCAAGGCTCACTATACGAAGTACGAACACCGCATCCCCATGCGCGACGGCAAGCGTCTTTTCACGTCTGTCTATGTGCCCAAAGACGATTCGCAAACGTATCCGATGTTGTTGAAACGGACACCGTATAGCCTCCGCCCCTACGGTGCGGATCAGTATCCCGAGAACCTCGGCCCTTCGCCGCTGCTGGCCAAGGCGGGTTACATCTTCGTCTATCAGGATGTGCGAGGCCGCTGGATGTCCGAAGGCGACTTCATCCAGATGCGACCACACCGCCCGCAAAAGTCGACGACCATCGAGAACGACGAGAGCACTGATACATGGGACACCGTCGAGTGGTTACTGAAACACGTCGATGGCCACAACGGCAGGGTCGGCATTGCCGGGATTTCCTATCCGGGTTTCTACACAGCGGCGGGAATCATCGACTCGCATCCGGCCATCAAAGCCGCCTCGCCGCAAGCACCGGTCAATGACTGGTTCATGGGTGACGATTGGCATCACAACGGAGCATTTTTTTTGGCTCACATGTTTAACTGGATGTCTCGCAACGGTCGGGACCGCCCCCAGCCGACAAAGGACTTTTCCCAAACCACGTTCGAATACGGCACTCCCGATGGCTACGAGTTCTATCGCCGCATCAAAATACTGCGAGAGATCGACGACAAATATCTGAAAGGCGATGTCCCGTTCTGGATCGAAACCATGCGGCACGACACCTATGACGATTTCTGGAAGTCTCGCGACATCCGACGGCATCTCAAGAACGTCAAGCCCGCCGTGATGACGGTTGGCGGCTGGTTCGATGCGGAGAATCTATTTGGTGCCCTGGAGACCTACAAGTCCATCGAAGCCCGTAATCCTCAGACCGTCAACACGCTCGTGATGGGGCCCTGGCGACACGGTGGGTGGGCTCGCGGTGACGGTTCGTTTTTCGGAGATATCCCATTCAATTCGAAAACGTCCGAGTTCTATCGCGAGCAGATCGAGCTCCCTTTTTTCGAACGGCATTTGAAGGACAAAGGCGATTCGAAGCACCCCGAGGCCTGGGTATTCGAGACGGGGACCAATCAGTGGAAGAAGTACGACAAGTGGCCACCCGCGCAAGCTCGGCCAAAGTCGCTGTACTTTCATGCCGGCGAGCAGTTGTCTTTCGATCCGCCGAAAGGGAACGGGGATCAGAGACCCTACGACCAGTACGTCAGCAACCCGTCCAAGCCTATCCCATACATGGACGGAGTTCGCACGGGCATGACGGCCGAGTACTTGGTTGCCGACCAGCGTTTCGCATCACGACGTCCGGACGTCCTGGTATATCAAACGGGCGAATTGGACGAAGACGTGACGCTCGTCGGTCCAATCGAAGTCAACTTGGTTGTCTCGACTTCGGGCACGGACAGTGACTGGGTGGTGAAGCTGATCGACGTCTATCCGGACGATTATCCTGACCCCAAGGAGAATCCCAAGGAGGTCCGCATGGGCGGCTACCAGCAGCTTGTGCGTGGCGACGTGATGCGAGGAAAGTTCCGCAACAGCTTCGAGAAGCCCGAGCCGTTCGAACCAAATCAGCCGACCCGAGTGCGTTTCACAATGCCCGACACCTATCACTGCTTCCGCTCGGGACACCGCATCATGATCCAAGTGCAAAGCTCGTGGTTCCCGCTGGTGGATCGTAATCCACAAAAGTTTTGCGACATCTTTCAGGCAAAAGAAACGGATTTTCAATCGGCGACGCAACGGGTTTTTCGGTCAACGCAGGCGCTATCGCAATTGAACGTGCGAGTGCTGCCGTAGCTGGGGAAAAGGGGTCGGGACTGAATGGCACTTAATCGACGTAAATTCTATGCTTCGCCCGGTTTGTAGTGGTGTCTCGGCTTTTGCATGAGTTTGTACGACTTGGGTCTGCGTTTGACAACTCTCGGTTCGTAGCGGTCGGGGCGGTTGCCTACGGTGTGTTGTCGGCAGCAGGCTAATAACACTCGACAGAGTTCCGCCGGG
>JASLRF010000364.1 GCA_030744095.1 Pirellulaceae bacterium
AGGGCATAATCTTTGATGAATTCACAGAGTCGAGCCCAGCCTGGTCCTCCTATGCGGACGCATTCCAAGTGGTCGCCGCCGAATTGGGGGACGATGCCGCCGTGATGGGAGCCGCTGCCTGGGCACGCAAACTGACACAACAATCCGCCAAGAAATAGAAGCCCGTTGCAAGAATATCGTCCCAAAAGTTAACGGTGATAGGATGTCTATCCCTGACTCCGAAAGCCTGAATTCCGCATCCGTTCGCACGGTACGACCAGTGGCGGTGATCGATATTGGCACGTCGTCCATTCGAATGGCGATCGCCGAAATTGACGACCACGGCGGCGTCCGGACGCTTGAGACGCTCTCCCAAGCCGTCAGCTTAGGCAAGGACACGTTCACCGAGGGAGCGATCGACAAAGACACGATTGAAGACTGCGTCCGCGTGCTGAAGAGCTATAGGCAGGTCCTCGTTGAATATCAAATTGTCAACGCCGATCAGATTCGCGTCGTTGCCACCAGTGCAGTTCGTGAAGCACGCAATCGCCTGGCGTTCAACGATCGCGTCTACGTGGCAACGGGTCTCGAAGTGGAACCTCTTGATGAAGCCGAGGTTAATCGAATCACGTATCTCGGCGTTCAGCCTTTTCTACAGGCACAGCCGGCGCTATCGATCGCCAAAACGATCGTCCTGGAAGTGGGCGGAGGTAGTACCGAACTGCTGGTGGTGCGAAACAACAATGTGCTGTTTTCGCACTCCTATCGGCTGGGGTCGCTCCGTTTGCGCGAGACGCTTGAGGCATACCAGACGCCGTCGGGCCAGGTTCGTGAGATCATGGCCAGTCAGATCGACCGGGTCGTCCATCAGGTTCGCGAGGATCTGAGCCCCAATGGCCAGGTGGAAATGGTGGCTTTAGGTGGCGACGTCCGCTTTGCGGCGTCACAGTTAATCCCAGATTGGGAACGAAGCTCGTTGGCGCGTGTTCCGCTGGCCGCTCTGGAGGAATTCACGAACGAAATCCTGAAGCTGTCCGAAGACGAGATTGTTCGCAAGCATCATATCAGCTTTCCAGACGCTGATACGCTAGGGCCGGCCCTGCTTACCTATGTCACGTTGGCCCGGTCTTTTGGATTGGTCAACGTCATGGTGAGCAACGCGAATCTTCGCGATGGACTGCTAAAAGAAATGGCTACGGATTCGTCCTGGAGCGAAGAGTTCGCCAATCAGATCATTCGTTCGGCGTTGGATCTCGGTGACCGTTTTGATTTTGATGAACCGCACGCGAAGCATGTTGCCGAATTATCCAAAAAGCTGTTTGCCGAGCTGCGTAACGAGCATCAGTTGGATCGGCGACATGAAGTCATTCTCTACCTGGCAGCCTTGCTGCACGAGATTGGCCTGTACGTCAGCTTTCAGAGTCATCACAAACACGCAATGTACTTGATTCGCAACAGCGAGCTATTCGGGTTGGGGAAGAAGAGCGTCCTGCTGACGGCCCTGGTGGCTCGCTACTATCGACGCGCGTCTCCGCAGCCCAGCCACGATGGTTACTCCAGTTTGGACCGTGACGATCGTGTGACCGTCGCCAAGTTGGCAGCAATCCTCCGCGTCGCCGTGGCTTTAGACGAATCGCGCAGTCAGCGAATTGAGGACGTGCATTGCCGGCGCGATGGTAGTCGGTTGATCATCCAGGTACCGGAAGTCGATGATCTGTCAATCGAGCAATTGGCATTGCGGCAAAGTGGATCGCTTTTCGAGGAGATCTTTGGTTTGCAGGTCCTACTGCGAACAGGAAGCGGGGCGGGATAGAAAGGGATGGCTAAGAAAGAGGCAAGATTTCTGAATCGCGAACTGAGCTGGCTGGAATTCAATCAACGCGTTCTGGACGAAGCGTGCGCCGTCGAGACTCCGTTGCTCGAACGGCTCAAGTTTCTGGCAATCACCGGCTCGAACTTAGATGAGTTTTTCATGGTCCGTGTCGGCGGGTTGCAGATTCTCTGCGATGCCGGAACGAACACGCGTGATCCCGCAGGTATGACGCCTACACAGCAGCTACGTGCGATCGAGACACGTGTCAGCCGAATGATGGTCGAGCAGTACACGTGCTTTCAGGAAATCGAAGCGGGGTTGGCCGATAAAGGAATTCGCCGCGTCCTACCCGGCCAAATGAACGATCGCCAACGCGATATCGCCGAGCAAGTGTTCTTGAACGAGATATTTCCCATTCTGACGCCTATTGCGGTAACTGGCCGAGAGGACTTTCCGCAACTGGTCAATCACACATTGAACATCTGCGTCAGGCTTGCCGCCGTCGAGGATAGTAACGCGTCAGGGCGTTTTGCGGTGATTCCGTTTGGTCGCATTGGCCGGCGTTTTCTCACTTTGCATTCGATGAGTGGCTATTCCTATTCGCTGGTCGAGGATACTGTCGCGGACTTTATCGGGCATTTTTTTCCTGGCGAAACAGTCGAAGAGTGCGTGCCCTTTCGGATTACTCTCAACGCCGATATTGCCTTTCGCGACGACACGGCGTCTGACTTGCTGGCCGACATGGAGAGTTTCTTGGAGGCACGCAAGACCGGCGATTGCGTGCGCCTGGAGATTTCGGATCGCGCTGGTCTGGCGATCAAAGAGTTCTTGCAAGAGGCGTTACAAGCCAATTCCGAGACTATCAGTTTGCCTGGCCCGATTGGGCTGACGGACTTCATGCAGTTAACGGGTTTGTCCGGATTCGAAGAGCTGAAGATACCTTCCTGGCCACCGCAGCCATCACCGGAGATTGATCCCACCGTCAAGATGTTCGACGTAATCGCGCAAAAGGACATTCTCTTGTGCCATCCGTTTGATAGCTTCGACCCGGTAGTGCGGCTGATCGAGGAAGCCGCTGTTGACCCTGATGTGCTGGCGATCAAGCAAACGCTGTATCGGACCAGTCGGACAAGCCCAGTTGTGAAGGCGCTCGGCGAAGCTGCGAAACAGGGAAAGTATGTGACCGTGATCGTCGAGCTGAAAGCGCGGTTTGATGAAGCTCGAAACATCAGCTGGGCGAAATGGCTCGAACAGTGTGGTGTGCAGGTCATCTATGGTGTAAAGGGGTTGAAGACCCATGCTAAGATCTGTTTGATCGTGCGGCGTGAACCGCATGGCATCCGCCGTTATATGCACTTCGGCACTGGTAACTACAACGAAGCAACCGCGCGTTTGTACAGTGACATCAGCCTGTTGACCTGCAACGACGAACTGGGTGCGGACGCCACCAGTTTTCTGCACGCGGTAACTGGCTATTCGCAGCCGCAAGAGTTTCGAAAAATCGAAGCTGCGCCGATCGGGCTCCGCGAGCGCGTGTTGGAGATGATCGAAGCGGAAACCAAACGTCGGCAGCAAGGGCAAAAGGCCCACATTGCCGTGAAAGTGAATTCGCTGGCCGACCCGCAAGTGATTGAAGCACTGTATGCTGCCTCTAAGGCCGGTGTAACGATCAAACTCAATGTGCGCGGAATCTGTTGCCTGCGACCGGGTGTGCCCGGGTTGAGTGAGAACATCGAAGTGATCAGCATCGTGGACAGGTTTTTGGAGCACGCGCGTGTGTTCTACTTCTATCATGGCGGCGACGAACGCGTCTTTATCTCCAGCGCGGATTGGATGCCGCGTAATCTAGATCGTCGCATCGAGTTGCTGGTTCCGATCGACGGGGCCGCCGCCCGACGTCGTTTGATCTCCATTCTGGACACGTACTTTCGTGACAATGTGAAAGCACACCGCCTGCTTGCCGATGGCAGTTACGAGTTGCCTTCACATGGCAACGCGGTACCGATCCGATCACAAGAGGTCTTGTTTCAGGAATCCCGCGAAGCGGTCCGGCAAGCTGCCCTAGAACAACGAACTACATTTGAACCACACCGCGCGCCGAATGCCTCTGATTGAGCTGTTCGCCGCCTACCACCCACGACGACGGTCCACCCTCCATGAAAACCCTCCTGCTGCTGCGGCACGCAAAATCGAGTTGGTCTCAAGAGGATCAACGCGATCATGATCGCTCTTTGAATGCACGAGGCAAACGCGATGCGCCACACATTGGGCAGTTGCTCAAGACGCAGGGGCTCATCCCCGATCTGATTCTCAGCTCAACTGCAAAGAGAGCGCTGAAAACCACACAGAGAGTTGTTGCAGGAGGCGAGCTGGCGGCCCCAGTCGAGGAGCTTCAAGAGTTCTATTTGGCACCACCAGCCACCTACATTGAAGTCCTTCAACAGCAGAACGGTGACGTCGAGTGCATTCTAGTGGTTGGACACAATCCGGGGATCGAAGAGCTGTCGCACCAGCTCACGGAGCAGGCTAAACGGTTTCCAACGGGGGCGCTCGCCCAGGTTGAATTGGACATCGATCAGTGGGGTGAATTGTCGCTTGATTCCCCGGGCAGCCTGCGAAATATCTGGTACCCGCGGCAGTTGAAAAGTTGATATTTGCGCCCGCCCTCTGACCTGAATGAGACATGTCCTTTTTGTCGTCTCGTGTTTTGTTGATCACGCAAAGGCGCAAAGGCGCGAAGGAAAGGACGATCGCGCCGAAATGATCTCTTTGCGCCTTTGCGTGAGTCTTCCGCTATTCCACTTTGCAGATTTGAATTGTCGGCAGCTTTGGAGGTTGAGTTGGGATATTGCATTGTTCACTCGTGCCTCGTCTTGGTGTTGCGTGTCCAATAAAGTACAAGAACACGGTAGGTCACGCTTGGCGGGACTGGGGCAATAACGAGGTACTTCTCGACGGATACTGCATATCAACCCGTAGGCATGGCGAACCAGCGGTCGCGCTTGCACTTGTTCGTTGCTCTTTGAATAATGGCAACCAGGATGGCCGCCCCCATCCAAGTCACTACTTCTCACACGAACGGGTTTTCTATGAAGCAACCTCGCCTCTGTTGGTCGATACTGGCGTCGTTTTCCCTAATCACGTTCCTGTCGCTTCATGTTCCGTGTTTTGCCGCGACATCGTGGAATGACCAAGGCATGGTTGCCACCGTACATCCGTTAGCAACCAAAGCCGGTGTCAACGCGCTGCGCAGCGGCGGCAACGCGGTGGACGCGGCCGTTGCGGCTGCCCTCACACTAGGAGTGGTTGACGGCCACAATTCGGGTATCGGGGGCGGGTGTTTCATTCTGATTCGGAGCGCAGATGGGACGTTTGCGGCCATCGATGGTCGTGAAACCGCGCCCGCAAGAGCGCATCGCGACATGTACCTGCGAGACGGCAAGCCGCAGCCGCAACTGAGCAAAATGGGTGCTCTAGCTTCCGGAACTCCGGGGGCCATTGCTGCCTATGACTTGGCACTACGAAGACACGGTCGGCTCGAACTAGCCAGGCTGCTGCTTCCTGCCGCGGAAATCGCCGAGAATGGTTTTCCCATCGATCGACCGTATGCCGCCGATCTGAAGGCGACGGCGAAGTTGTTGGCCCGCTTCCCTGGTACAGCTGCCGTCTTGCTCAAGTCTGACGGCACAACATATGTCGAAGGCGAGGTGCTTAAACTGACCGATCTGGCCAAGACCTACCGCAGAATCGCTGCGCACGGGACCAAGTGGTTTTACCACGGACCGATCGCTGCCGCAGTCGATCGTTGGATGGCAGCCAACGGCGGAATCCTGTCACGTGAGGACTTTGCCGCCTACCGAGCGCGCGAACGAACGCCTTTAACGACGACCTATCGCGACGTTACCGTCATCGGGTTTCCACCGCCGAGCTCCGGCGGCATCCATGTAGCGCAGATGTTGCAGATGCTCGAACAGTTTAACCTTCGCCAAATGTACGAGGCGGATCGAGCGCAGTTTGTGCATGTCGTAGCAGAAGCCATGAAGCTGGCGTTCGCGGACCGAGCGCACTGGCTGGGTGATGCTGACTTCGCCCCTGTGCCCAAAGGTCTGATCGACAGGAAGTACACCGCCGATTTGGCCCAACGCATCAATGTTGCAAGAGTCACCGGCATCGCAGCTCATGGTATGCCACCAGCGGCCACGAGCGACGTCTTTGGTCGCAAGCACACCACGCATATCGCAGCCGCTGATGCGGACGGCAATTGGGTGGCGATCACGGCGACAGTCAACACAACGTTCGGTTCCAAGGTGATCGTGCCAGGTACGGGCATCGTCATGAATAACGAAATGGACGATTTTTCCATTCAGCCCGGTGTGCCGAACGCTTTCGGCTTGATTGGTGCCGAGGCCAACGCGGTGGCACCGGGCAAACGGCCATTGTCAAGCATGAGCCCTACGATCGTGTTGCGCGACGGTCAGCCGATCCTGACGTTGGGGGCGGCAGGCGGTCCCACCATTATCAACCAGGTATTGCTGGGGATCATTCGCCGACTTGATCTGCAGCAAGATCTCGAACATGCACTGGCCGCACCCCGATTTCATCATCAGTGGCGACCGGACACATTGAAAGTGGAGAGCGATTTCTCCAAGACGGTATTGGACTCACTGAAGCGTCGAGGCCACAAGTTAAAGGTTGTAAAACGCATCGGCGTGACACAAGCAATCGATCAGAGCTCGGCTGGCCGATTCCATGGAGTGCACGATCCGCGGGTCCCAGGAAATGCTGCCGGGCCGTAGGATTAACCGCCTGAATTAGGTGACTCACGATCTGAATTCACAGCTTGGAGGACATCGATGTCATTTTCGCGCAGACTACATTGCCTGGTCATACTTGTTGGGCTATTCCCTGTGTTTGGGATCGTCCCAGCCGTGTCGGCCGCGGATCGGTGGCCCGAATGGCGCGGCGCGACCGGACAGGGACATTCCACCGCGACAGGTTTACCGGTGCGATGGAGCGAGTCCGAACATGTGGCTTGGAAGTCCAAGCTCCCGGGGCTCGGTTGGTCAACTCCCGTGGTGGAAAATGGCATCGTGTGGGTCACCACGGCGGTGGACCGGCCATCTTCGAAAGAAGACGCCAAGCGGCGTCGCAAGGCGAGCACGAATTCGCAACCGTTGACGATTTCGGAATTCGTTAGCCTGCGTGCTGTTGGCGTCGACCTGAAGACTGGCATCGTAAGGTACGACATCGAAGTGTTGAACGAAGTCGACCCGCAGATGATCCACCTTGAAAACTCATATGCCACGCCCACGCCAATCATCGACAACGGTCGTCTGTACTGTCACTTCGGGCCAGCGGGGAGTGCTTGTCTGGACGTTGCCACGGAAACGGTGTTGTGGAGCAATCGGACGCTGCGTGTCAAACATGAAAACGGCCCCGGAAGTTCGCCCGTACTCTGGAACGATTTACTGATCATCCACTGCGATGGCATCGATCAGCAGTACATCGTGGCACTCGATACGCGAACGGGCGACATCGCCTGGAAGACCGAACGAGCCGGCGAGCTCAAGGAGAATCCCCAACAACGGAAAGCCTATGCGACACCGCTGGTAACCGACGTCAATGGCTCGCCGCAAGTGATTTCGCCCGCTGCAGATTGGCTGTACGGTTATCACCCTCAAAGCGGTAAGGAACTGTGGCGAGTGAATTACGGTCAGCTTGGGTTTTCCAACGCAGCGCGACCGGTGGTCGGCCACGGTCTGATCTACACTTGCACGGGCTTCATGAAATCAGAATTGCTCGCGGTGCGCGTGGACGGGCGCGGGGACACACCACAAGCCCAAGTAGTCTGGCGTTTCAAGAAGCAAGTGCCCAACGTGGCATCGCCGTTATTGGTTGGTGACGAGCTCTATTTCGCTTCTGACAAAGGAGTCGCCACTTGCATCAATGCCAAGACCGGCGAATTGCACTGGGCCGAGAGAATCGGTTCGCGTTTTTGGGCATCACCGATTTATGCTGACGGGCGAATCTACTTCTTTGACCGCGACGCGACTACGACTGTCGTCGCACCGGCAACGAAGTTCCACCAGCTGGCGGTCAATAAGTTGGAAGGCACAATGCTGGCGGGCGCCGCGGTTGTTGACGGGGCGATCATTCTGCGCACAGATCAAGCGCTGTATCGCATTAATCAAGATGTTGATGGCAGCGAGTAAAGGGCAGGGGGAGTGACCGTCCGCCACAACCGTCTTGACTCGCGCGATCCCACCTTCGCTTGATGCGTTCTGCCTCGCGGTCGAGGCTCATCGATGCAGTTGTATTACGTTGGACGTATCCTTTGGCAGTGTATCGACATCGTTGCGTGACGAATGTGAAACCCAGCGCCGTGGAGTTCAGACAAACGGATATGTCCAATGGGCCAAGTAGAAGCTGACGCCGAACTGTATCGTGATATTACCGTGCTCTTGAAAGAGCAACGTGCCCTGCTTGGTTCTGATCGGCGCACCGATGACCGACGTCCCTATGAACGTTGGCAGCCGGTGGCAGCGTACGATGGTGAATCGCTTCCCGAGCAAGATGCGTTCCGGGAGAAACGTTGCATTGATCTGTCTTCGTCCGGGTTTTCATTTTTCAGCGCGCGCCGTCCCGTGACTTCTCAGGTCGTTGTTGCACTTGGCCAGGATCCGTTTCTGTTCTTCGCTGCCGAAATCGTCCATATCCACGAAGTGGAATCTCGCAATGGGAAAGAGTTCTTTGTCGGCTGCAATTTTCAGAATCGTGTGGACTACGAAGGAGAATCCCAAGCCTAAGGACAGATTTCCGACATTTTCTCGTGATTCTGCTTTTATTCGTTTTTTGCGTCGGTCAGGTCGTACAATGGGAACATCGGTGCTTCCGCAACTGATGCAACTCATCCGGGACCGCGAGATTACCAGGCATGTTCGTGCCGCGACGATGGCTGCCGAATCTAACTTGGCCGAAGGTCATGTCGCCGATTCTCGAATCGCGGCACAACCTCACGTTCCAGCCCGCCCTTACCGTGGCTGGAGCTTTCAGCCGTGACGGAATGGTGCAAGGTGCTCCAACGAGAAATCGGCTAACCCGAATCGCATGTGTTGGCGCAGTACTTGTCGCGATCGCGCCGGTCGTGGCAGACGACGATCCACCAAGTACGCCAGCACCGAGTACCCCAGCGCCGAGTACGCCAGCGCCGAGTACGCCAGCACCGAGTACGCCAGCACCGAGTACCCCAGCACCGGGCACCCCAGCGCCGAGTACGCCAGCGCCGAGCACCTCAGCGCCAGGTGCGCGATCTCCCTACGACCGATTATTTGCTCCTCGTTCAGGTCGTACCAACCTGCCAACGACCCATCCACCGACCGCCAGGTCACCCAACGCGGATTCTGAAGCTGCGGACTTGCCCACGATTGTCACACCCAGCGGAGGTCGTCGACGCGTGACGGTGGCAGGTGTGCCGCAAACTGGCACGCCAGGTAGGCGAGTCCGGCGGGCCATTCCCATTTTGAAGATCGACCGGTCGTCGCCTTGGCATTTCGAAACGCTAGTCCTCAAGGACGAAACGGTCTATCGAGGACTGTTGTTGGGAACGACACCTGTCGAAGCAGAATTCGCCCACATCATGCAGAGACCGGGCAAGCCCATGTCCGCCATTGTGCGGGTCATCCCACGCGGTGGCGTGAAGCGGATTGATCGCCTGCCGCCCGACCAACGCGACGTTCTTTCCGCTCGGTTCCATGATTTCCAGCGGCGTGCCACGATCGAAGCGGGGAGAATGGAAACGATCACGTTGCATTCGCGTGGCGGTGTCGACGGTAACCGACTTCTGTACGATGGTCAGTGGTTTCAGCTCGAGAGTTCCGCCGACGACGAATCGACACGCCGATGCGTCGTGCGCATTGAACAGATGTTTGCTGGCTTTAAACAACTCGTGCCGCCGCGCGTCAAGCCACGGGGGCGATTACAAATAGTCTTGTTCGGATCGATGGACGAATTTCGTGGCCAGTTACGTCGCTGGAAGCTCGAAATCGAAAACCCAGCTTTCTTTTCTCCCGCCCAGAATTTGATCGTGGCCGGCGGTGATCTATCGCGATTTGGCGATCAACTTGCCCGCATCCGTCACGATCACGAGAAGCTGTTACGGCAATTCGATAAACTGAATAGTGAATTCCAACAGCGGCTGGCAACCATCAGCCGTGAGATGGTGGCAGGCGGATTCCAGCGGCAGGAAATCAAGACCGAATTGGCGCTGCGACGGACGAGATGGCGCGAACAGCAGGCGCGATTGCGACGCGATATTCAAGAAGCGAATCGCCGCAACGACACCGCCTTTGCCGAAGTGACGAACCGGATGCTTAAGCGGCTCTATCACGAGGGATTTCATGCCTATCTCGAGAATTTTGTCTTTCCGCATCGTGAATTCCACGTTGACCGTTGGCTGAATGAAGGCCTTGCGCAGATTTTTGAGAATGGTCGGTTTGATGTTGAAGTGTTACGGTTAGATGCTCCAGATCCAGTGATGCTAGCGAAGCTCCAGCAGGATTTGGCCTCTCCGAGCCGACTGAGACTTGTTCAGTTGCTGACGGCATCGGACTCGAGTTTTCTGGCGCGTCACGCCGGCGACAACACGGATCGGCGATATCTGTACGCCTGGGGAGTGGCCTACTTCTTGGCTTTCGAGCGGGGCTTGCTGGACGGCGACGCTTTGACGAATTATGTCGTGCTGCGATCAGAGGCAGGGGCAGATTTAGCGCGGTTTGAAGATTTCGTCGGTGAGCCATTCGAGGATTTTGAAATCCGCTGGTGCGATTTCATGCTGAAGCTGCAAACCCCGCCCTGATGGATTTGGTTCGACTCCCTCATTCGCCGGAGGCGATTGCTGGCAAATCGGCCTAGACAGGCGAAATCCGTTGCAGTACTCTCCCGCCCTCATCTTTGGGGCCACAACGGTCCGGCGTTTTTTGTCCTTTCTTTAAGCCTCGTCAAGACTTCGGTCGTTCAGAATGAATCGATTCTCGCGTTGGCAGGATCTCATTCTCCCGGTTGGCATTATCTCCAGTGTGCTGGTGATCCTAGTGCCGATGCCGGCGGATGTTATGGATCTATTGCTGGCAGCTAACATCACGGTCGGGGTGATCGTTCTGCTCACCACGATTTACGTCAGAGTTCCGCTGGAGTTCAGCATCTTCCCGTCGTTACTCTTGGCGACGACGCTGGGCCGTCTGGTGTTGAACGTGGCGTCGACCCGGTTGATCCTGACGCAAGCCGAAAGTAAAGGATTGTTTGCCGCGGGCGAAGTGATCAAGAGTTTCGGCGAATTCGTCGCGGGTAACAATATCGTTATCGGACTGATCATTTTCGTTATCATCATCGTGATTCAGTTTGTCGTGATCACCAAAGGTGCCACGCGAATCAGTGAAGTTGCGGCGAGGTTCGCCTTGGACGGGATGCCGGGTCGGCAGATGGCGATCGACGCCGATCTCAATGCGGGCGTGATCGACGAGCATGAAGCGCAATCTCGCCGTGCCGAGATCACTCAGCAAGCCGATTTTTACGGGGCCATGGACGGTGCCAGCAAATTCGTGCGCGGCGACGCGGTTGCCGGTATCTTGATTACCTTGATCAATGTAATCGGCGGCCTGGTGATCGGCGTCGTTGAATACGGCATGTCGATCACCGAGGCAGGCGAATTATTCACCAAACTGACGATCGGCGACGGTCTGGTCAGTCAAGTGCCCGCATTGCTGATCTCGTTGGCGGCGGCATTGCTGGTAACCCGCAGCACGCAGCGCATCAACCTGCCGGCACAATTCCTTCAACAGCTGTTCTCGCGACCGCAAGCTCTCGTGGTGGCCGCTGGCTTTGTCGGCGTCCTGATCTTCACCAGCCTGCCGACCATTCCACTGCTGTTGATTGCCAGTTCTTGCATTGGGATGGCATTCGTAGTGAATCGCCAGCAGGGAAAGGAGGAGGTTCGTCAAGCGGCCGAAGTGAAAGCTCAGGAAGAGGAACAGAAGAAGCCTGAAGAACGCATCGAAGATTACCTGGCGATCGATCCCATGGAGATGGAGATTGGAGTCTCGTTGATTCGGCTTGCGGATCCCAATCGAGGAGGTGATCTTTTGCCACGGATCAACGGTGTGCGTCAGGCCGTCGCCAGCGAGATTGGCATTGTGCTTCCGAAGGTCAGGATTCGCGACAACATGCGGCTCGACGAACGCCAGTATCGCATCAAAATCGCGAACAACACCGTCGCCGAAGGGCTGGTCCATCCAGAACGATTGTTGGCCATGGAATCTGGCATGACCGCCGGCCAGATCGCCGGTGAGAAGACGCGCGACCCTGCCTTCGGGCAACCGGCTGTCTGGGTCGAACCGGGCGTCCGCGAGCGGGCTGAAATGCTGGGCTACACACCTGTCGAACCCGCCGCCGTCCTGGCGACGCACCTCAAGGAAATCGTCCGGCAATACGCCGACGAACTTCTGACACGTGATGCCTGTAAGCGGTTGGTTGACGAACTTAAGACGTCGTCGCCTGCTGTAGTCGATGAGCTGATCCCAGGGCAGATGAAGTTGGGTGAAGTACAGCAAGTGCTGCAGATGCTCTTACGCGAACAGATTCCGATTCGGCAGTTGGGTATCATCCTAGAGACGTTGGGCGACTACGCGACGCGCACGAAAGACCCGATGTGGCTGACCGAATATGTTCGGCATCGCTTGGCGCGGACCATCTCGACGCGTTTTCGCGATGAAACAGGCCGGCTCCACGTCGTGACACTTGATCCAGCCTTGGAAGATCGGATCGCCGCGGGAGTCGAACAAAGCGATCGAGGCTTGTTCATTCGCATGTCTCCGCCCGCGATCGAGACGACGTGCCGCCTGATCGGTGATGAAGTCGCCAAACTATCGAAGCAAAACCATCCGCAGATCGTTCTGGTCAGCCCGCAAATCCGCCCAGCATTGAAGCAACTAACGCACGCGCATTTGTCGAAGCTGGTTGTGTTGAGCTACAACGAGATCACACGAGATACCACCATTGAATCCGTTGGATTGGTGTCCGACGCTACCTGAATGTCGTTAACGAGAACTCCGACAAAGACAACCTGATTGGGATTGAAGTCGACATGGAAGTCAAAACGTATCGAGCAAGATCGTTGCAGGAAGCGTTGCAGTTGGTTCGGACGGAATTAGGACCGGACGCAGCCGTCCTGCACACGCGCGAGGTGCGAGAAGGTCTCTTTCGTTGGCTCTCAGGGGCACGGCGAGTCGAAGTCACGGCGTCGAATAACGTGAACATACCGAGTCGTTTTTCGCATCCCCAGATCGCTTCTTCACCAGGTGATCTGGTACCCAGCGATCGGTCATTGGGCGATCCAGAAGTCCCAGCGACGCATGGTCTGCCGGCGGCTCATGAACTGGATTATCGCACAAAGTTCCGCGAGGACCTCAAGGATGAGCTATCTGATCTGAGCTCCATGGTTGAGCAGCTCTCCCGCGAGACGCCTGTTTCTGACACAGATGAAATGGCACAGGCGCTGTTTCAGTTGTTCACCGATTTGATCGATGCTGAAGTTAGCGAGGACCTTTCCCGCGAACTGATCGAACGCCTTCGGAGCGGTGCCTCGAGCGATGATCTGGACGATCCGGTACTGATGAAATCCCGCATGGCGCGTTTGATCGAAGAGACGATCGATTGCGGCGGTCCGATTCGCGTGACACCTGGCCAACGCAAACTAGTGGCGCTCGTCGGCCCCACAGGCGTAGGGAAGACGACCACCATCGCCAAGCTGGCGGCCAGTTTTCATCTCCGCGAAAGGCATCGTGTCGGCTTGATTACCGTAGATACCTACCGCATCGCCGCGGTCGACCAACTGCGGACATACGCGGATATCATTGATCTGCCGATGGAAGTCGTTTCTACACCGCGGGAAATGCGTACGGCTGTCGCCAAGATGGCAGACCTGGACCTGATCCTGATGGACACGGCGGGACGCAGTCCGCGCGACGAGGTCCGCATCCAAGAGCTCAAATCGATGCTCGGCGAAGCCAACGCGGACGAAGTACACCTGGTCCTCAGCAGCGTAACCAGCGCCTCGAGTATGAAAAAGACTGCCGAACGATTTGCAGAAGTCGGTGTAACGTCGCTGTTGCTGACCAAACTGGACGAAGCCACCGGATTGGGCAATCTCCTTCCGGTGTTGCGCGATTGCAACTTGCCGCTCAGTTACGTCACCAATGGCCAGAATGTGCCGGACGACATTGCCGCAGCCGAACGTCGCCGACTCGCACGAATTGTGTTGGGAATGGAGTCGATCAAATAGCATGTACGACCAAGCAAGCGAATTGCGAAAACTGGTGCTCAGGGCGATGCGCGAGAATACCGCCATGTCCGGCCCGCCGCCACGGCTGATCGCGGTCACGGCAGGGATTGAAGGTGCGGGAGCCTCTACGCTGGCTGTCAACGTGTCGATTGCCTTGGCCGAACTTGGCTCTCGCGTCGTCGTCGTGGATGCGGATCCACACCAAGCCGGCATCGCCAAACTGTGTGGTCTGCACGTTCCGTCGTCGGCCGGCAACCTCTCCGGGGCTCGACGAGACATTCACGAAGTCATGTTGCGCGGTCCCGGCGGAATTCAGATCGTCCCTAGTCTGTGGGGTTCGGCCTGCGGAGGCGACCCCAACGACTTTGGCCAAGAGCGGCTCTTTCGTCAGTTTAAGTCACTTGGTCGGCACGCGGACATTGTGGTCTTGGACATCGGCACGGGTGACACCGAGTTCTTACGTCGTTCCTGCCGACTCGCCGACGATGTGGTGTTGATCACAACCACCGAGCCGGACTCGATCATGGACTCGTACGCCTGCATCAAGATGGTCGTGGCGGATTTCGAGCCGATCTGTTGTCGGTTGGTTGTTAATCAATGTGACAACCAGCGGCAAGCAGAAGACGTCTTTGCCCGAGTCGATCAGTCCTGTCGGCGCTTCTTGAATCAGAAGCTTGATTTCTTAGGGCATGTGCCTTGCGACGAGCAGGTGCGCGCGGCATCTGAGCGCGCGAGCCCGTTTCTGCTCGACCAGAACGACCGACCAGCGGCATTGGCGGTCCAGCGCATTGCGCTGACTCTGTCACGTCGTGAAGGAACCGCCCAACGTTCGTTGCCTACTGCGGCATGAGCTTCGGCACGGCCGCATGGACCTGCCAAACACCAGCCATGGAGAAGAAGCTGAAGAAGAGAATTCTGTTCGGAAACTTATAGTCAAGTTTCCAAGTACGATCTGCCGATAATCGGACAGCGCGTCTCTTTGTCGATACGCGATAAGCTGGAACAACTGGCTTGAGTTTGACGGCAGGTCGGAGAAAGAAAATGGGTCGCACGTATGCTGGCATACTGGGACCACTGGCGTTTGCCACCGTTTTGTTCCGCGGGCTGATTCTGGTCGATGGCGTCGAACCAACTCTGAAACTTGCAATCTTCTGCCTATTCAGTTTTGCGTTAGTGGGGTCCCTAATCGGAGGAGTTGCCGAGGCGACAAGTATGGAATCGGTCAAAACAAGAATTGACATCGAGCTGCAAGTAAGTGGGGGCGACGCATCAACACCGACAGCAAGCTAGGAATGCACCGTAGTTTTCGAAAACACAAGTTCACCTTTCAAACATGGCCGTTTGAGATGTGATGAGCTTTTAGGTAGCGGGGCGGCTTGAGAGGGATTCAAGTCGCCAGTGTCAGATCGACATTCGTCGAGATGCCACGAATCAGATCAATCATGGAGGATTGCATGTCAACAATGGCAACCAAGAAGCCCCCTGAGGCCCCCCCTCTTACTCCCGCTCAGGGCATGAGACGGACTGCCAGCAAGACCGACCCTGAAATCCTCAAGGTCTGGCAGGAATATAAAGCTCATCCGGATCGAAAACACCTTCGCAACCGGTTGGTCGAACGGTACTTGCCGCTGGTCAAGTATAACGGCGAACGAATCTGGGCTCGACTGCCAGAAGGGGTCGAACTTGACGATCTAATCTCCGCCGGCGTGTTTGGCCTGATGGATGCGATCGACGCGTTCGATATGACGCGGGGCGTCAAGTTCGAGACCTATTGTGTGCCACGAATTCGCGGAGCCATGTTGGACGAGCTCAGGACCATGGACTGGGTCCCACGTCTGGTTCGCTCGAAAGCCAGCAAACTTGCTGAAGGCACCAAGACGCTGGAAGCCAGGTTGGGACGCGCACCGACGGAGATCGAACTTTCTAACCACATGGGCCTGAGTGTGCCCGAACTGGAAAAGATGATGACCGATGCCAATGCGGTCAATCTGATCAGCTTGAACAAGAAGTGGTACGAAACCGACAGTTACAAAGATGTTCGCGAGATTGATATTCTCGAAGACAAGAAGGGCGAAGATCCAACTCGCCGTGTCTACAAGAATGATCTCATGCGATTGGTGACCAAAGGCCTTAACCGCAACGAGCGGCTGATCATTATCCTCTACTACTATGAAGAGCTGACGATGAAGGAGATCGGCGCGACACTCGACTTGAGCGAGAGTCGTGTTAGTCAAATGCACAGCAGCATCGTGCAGCGTCTGCAGACACAACTTGGCCGTCGCCGACCAGAATTTGGTGGCACTGCGTGATCTGATAACCTGGTTGCTTAGGGATGAAAGGCTGGGATCTCGACGACGCATTTTCCGTCGATCATCTCCTGCAAGTAGATTGCCACGCGATCGACGGCTCGTTCGATAAACGCCTGCCCTTTCTCCGCAGTTGCCATGGCGGGTCTCTGATCTGACTGATCCGTCCACATGTCAGTGCGGACGTTCTCTGGAAACGCCGACAGGGCAAACGATGTTTCGAATTCTTGAGCGTGGCCAGGCAGATCTTGTGGCAGGCGAGTGCCACTGTCAAGCAATTCCTCGGCGTCCTCGACGGTATAAACGTCCCAATAAGGCATGAACTGTACGTTGACTTGAAAACGTCTGAGGAATTGGTCCCAGTTGCTTCGGCAAGGGACGACGTTCCCGCCATGCCCGTTCAAGACGAGGATGTTGGTGAATCCGGCGCGGACCATACTGTCAACCAGATCGTGGACGACCGCCAAGAATGTGGCAGGTGTCAGGTTGAGCGTGCCGGGGTGCTTCATGTGGTGTTCACTAATCCCCGCCATCAATCCCTCGGCGACAACGACCTGCGGTGCGAGTTTCTCGGCTACCTTGGTGGCGACATGCGTGACACTGCGCCAATCATGCTCCATGGCCAAATGTTCGAGATGCTGTTCAATAGCGGCAACAGGAATGATACAGGCTTTCAATTCGCCCGACCCCATGCGGTTGCGAAACTCGCGACGGGTAAGTTTGCCAATGAGGACCTGTTTCGAGTCGGGCATCTGGAGTTCCTGCGTTGCGTAGAGGGAAGTCGATTGGGGCTCGCAACCGGATTATATCGCCTAACGCGTAGAGATGCCCAGCGATGCGACAAGTTGGCCCAGCAATATGACAAGTTGTTCGGGGCCGTGAGGTGGAATTTCCGCCTGAAAGCAGACGATTTTTCGATGGGGAATTTGCAGCCACAGCCCTTTGTCTCTCGGGCTGGCGCGCACAAAAAAGGCCATGGTACGCCGCTCCGTCGCCATACCATGACCTCTATCCTGAAACGAGTCGATCGTCGATCGACTCGCCCTCCCGGTATCGTCGTATTACCTTTATCGGCATGGTGGAACAGTCGACTAAAGCCGATTCTGCGTATCGGAACGATGGGGCTTCGAGATCATTGGCGACCAACGGGTCGGGAGATGGACCGACTGCCCAAACATGACCTGTCACTTGTAGGTTTTAGCAATTGGCTATTGAGGATTTCTCAGTCGAACGATGCCTTCGTCAACCGTTGCCGCGATGTCGAAGAACTTGGTCAACTTCGTAGCCTGAAAAATCGATTCCAC
This sequence comes from Pirellulaceae bacterium, assembly GCA_030744095.1. The sequence goes on from JASLRF010000364.1 coordinate 17,737, forward strand.
GAAGGGACTGAGGTTCGCGAGTACGACGCGATTACCTTTTGCGTTGGCACGTGAAACCAGCGTGACGAGGTGTCCAATCCCGGCAGAGGTGATGCGAGGCGACCCGGACAGATCGACCAGCAATCGCTTGCCGGGCGAT